>JAXHTN010000111.1:0-6749 GCA_034190145.1 Halobacteriota archaeon
TAACTTATATGGCGAATAACGTAGCGAAACTCCAATCACCTTCTCTTTATCACCATAGTTGTACATACTACTTTGTTTTCAAGGATATCATTTTCTTCTTCTTGTTTTTTGATATAATTCTCAAATAGTTCCCGTTTATCCGGATATTTATTAATCAACTCAGTACATCGTTTCTCTAACTTGTTAAAAATGAATTCGTCGGACTCTTTAATATCTTCACTTTTTATTATATACTCTTCTAGTAGTTTCATTCCTGCTGAATTTATCTGCTTACGGATATCTTTTTGTTTAAATATTAATGGATGGGTTTAATAGCTTTTATCATCTATATAACCATCATCAACTATGAAAACTCCGTTTTTATTAAGTTTTTTTGATAATTTCGTTAATGTAGCATTATAATCACCAAAGACAGGCCCAATGGAACCAAGAATTATAATGTCATAATCTGGCAACTCTTTTACCTTTTCTCTAATATCTCCAACTTCAAATCTGCATAGATGCTCTACTTTATATTCAATTGCCTTTTTCCGTGCATTTAAAATAAATTCAGGCATTGCATCGATACCATGACAGTTGCAACCATATTTATATGCTACTTTTATTGAAACTGCACCTTTTCCACAACCCAAATCAAGAACTTTTAAATTTTTATATTCTTTAAAATACCTTCCAATCAATCCAATAATAATCTCTGGGTCAGTGCCTATCTCCCAAATGTCTTGTAACATATATGGTAAATAAGTAAAGAGTTCGGAATCAGTACCATCCATCGCTGTTACAACACATTCTTCAAGAGATTTCATTTCTTTTACATGCCCCGATCAACCTTCTTTTAAAAGTTTAGAAAGATGCTCCTTAGCCTCTTTAAGTCTTCCTTTGACCTCGTCTTCATCTTCACCACTCAAATACAGTTTGACAAGGACTTTGCCCCTTGAAGGATAAGACCCAAGCCTCACATCAGGAAAATCAGAATTGAACTGGCGGTAACAGCCTGCAAGATCAGATTCAAGACCAAATATTGTAAGTTCTTCAGACTCTATAGTCTGCTCACTTTTTATGTACTCATCCGATATGCCCTTAAATAATGGTTCGAGCTCCCTTGGTACGCCCGGAAGAATGATAAGAGTCGATTCTCTTACCTCGCATACAAGACCTGGAGCAAGCCCGACACTGTTGTAGATGGCTGTAAAACCTTCAGGTATTATTGCAAACTTCTCCCTTTCCTCAGTCATACCGCCCTTGAAACCGAACCGAGTCATGTAGTCCATCTTCTTAATAACCCACTCAACGATCTCAGGATCCTTTATAAGTCTCCGATCAAGCGTCTTTGCCACTGCTTCTATGGTCATGTCATCAGGTGTTGCACCGAGACCACCGGATACTATAATATAATCAGAAGATGAGTCCAAAGCATCCTTGACAGCGTTTGAGATTATATCGACATCATCATGTATTATCGTAACCTTCGAGACTGTCACACCTATCTTGGTCAGCCCTTCGCAGAGGAACCGCGAGTTTGTGTCAAGAATGTCGCCTGTTAATATCTCGTCTCCGATTGTAATTATCTCTGCAGACTTCATCTGAACTTCACAACCTTTTCATTTCACACAAGACTTACTCTCTTCAATCTTGCCTTGTATGAAGAAAACGTTTTCCATCATCGAGTGCAATGCCTCGGTTCTATTTTCACCTACACCTATTGCTGTTGCAACCGGATCGCCCATTGGAATCACCCTTCCCACAGGCGATATATCAAGTATCCCTTCCCGGTCGAGATCGGATCTCAACTCAAACACTTCATCAGTGAAGACGATAGTCTTTGCTGCATACCGCTTCACCTTCTTTTTCTGGGGCATTTTACCATCAAACGCTTTTATGTGGGCATCAAAGATGTTCATCTCAGTTGCAAGCTCTATCGTATCTAAAGTAGCCTGAAACCTTGGATTCACCTCAATGACGTAAGGACCATCCTTTGTCAAGATAAAATCTACACCGTTTGTCCCTATCAAACCGAGGTCAAGGACTAGTTCTTCTGCTACCTTACAGATCTCATCAGAATAATTTGTAAGAAATGGTGTGATACTTCCACAGTATCCGAAAGGAAGCATTTGAGAGAACTTCTTTTCACCAATGATCTGCTCGTTTACTGCAATAGCCGTCGCGTCGTCTCCGGTAGAAATTATCGAGACGCTGACTGGAATTCCTGTTATGAACTCTTGGAGTAAAAAAGAGTCATCTTCAGGAAGATCGTCCTCGCAATTGACAGGATAAATATCAATCCCACCTGCTCCAAATAACGGTTTTGCGATAGCAGGATATTGCGGATCACTTAGAGAATACGTCCTGGGATGACGTATCCCAAGCTTACTCAACTTACCCGCAAGCAAGCGTTTGTTCGTCACTTCTTCCATGATCTTGCTGTTGTTGTTCAGAACATTACCTCTCAGTCTGAACCTCTCAAATCCCGAACCAAGAATTATCGCATCAAACTCAACTCCAAGACCATCAATATAACTCTGCAACTCTTTCTCAGTGGCGATATCCCCAAGTGGATAAACCTCTGCACAACGTTTCAGATCGATATCTTCAAAATAGTCGATGCAATGGACCTCATATCCGGCCCTCTTCGCTGAAGCTGCTATATATCTTATGCTATAACCGACGATTAGTACTCTGAAGGTATCATCCATCTGTGGAGAATCTCCGCATTATGATTCCCTCTGCAACTTTTGGTAAAAAGCGTGTAGACTTCTGTGGAAAAGACTTCCTCTCCTTATGAGCCTTATTCTCGACATCAGAGATATCCATACGACTCATTATGAAAGCAACGTCAAAATCTTTGTTATCAACATTGTTAATAACCTCACTAGGAAGTGGTGAGAATGATAGCTCTTCTGCCTCTTCTCCGATGATATAGGGATCGATCAACCATTCGTGCAATACAATAAGATCCATTCCGATCTTCTCACCCCTCTTCTCGCTAATAGCCTCTACTACATCCCTTGCAAGTTTCAATATATAAAAATTTTCACCGTCATACATACCGATCTTGATGGTATAATCAGCTTCCTTCCTGTTCAGCTTTGAAAAAATTAGATCTGATGATTCCTTGCCATAGGTCTCTATAACGAAATTCTCCCGGATCTTGCCCCACACAAGATTCATATTACAATTCCTTACAGATCTGTGCCATGGCAGCAGAAGTAGGGCAGTATCACCCCCCTCGACTAGCATCATCATCGTTGAGTCGACACCATCATCCTTCTTCAGTTGCTCAGAAGCAGTATATCTGTGATGACCGTCGAGAATCATGACCTCTTCATCCTCGATGAGGGCCTGAACTCTCTTTATAATATCGGAGTCGGTGACTTTCCACAGAATATGCCTTGCACCATCGAGTGTAACATCTATGATAGGCATCCTATCCTCAGAGAGTTTAAGATTGGGTCTTTTGAACCCTAGGTATTCTTCAAAAATATTATTAATATCATGACCTGGCATGTTATATTCTGCAAGAATGGGTGAAAAGTTCATCTTACATCTTCTCATAAGCTGATACCTTTCCTTAGTATTTACTGAGAAGACCTCTTCATGACCGACGATGGAATCCCTTCCAAGCTCTTCTACCCCAACAAGGGCAACGAGACCGAAGGTGAAGTACATATCATGTCTATCTTCAGGGGGTAACTGGCTTAGAACACCCTCCATGGGCCTATATCTGATCCCATAGATATATATTGCAGGTTCAAATGATTCAATGAGCACACCGTCTTTGTAAGATTTATCCAAGCACTCTTCCGCGTATTCGATGAAATCCTGTACGCTTACCTCGGACTTCCTTGTTGTGAAGTGGACCACATTGTCACTGCATTTAGCATACTCGGCGTATTTATCAGGGTTTATAGTATCATAAACAGGGCAGACACAACCTTCCAGATCTTGCTTCTTGGAGTTAATGGTTGTCGCTCTGAATGGTTCTATCTTAACCATAAAAATTCTTGGCTGAAGGAGGGGGTAATTATGATTTACCCCTTCAATACAATCTCAATATTTACATCCTTTGGCACATTTATTCTCATTAATTGCCGAAGAGCCCTCTCATCTGCATCGAGGTCTATCAACCTTTTATGGACCCGCATTCCCCAGTGGTCCCAAGTTGCAGTTCCCTCACCATCAGGACTCTTCCTACAAGGAACAATCATATTTTTAGTAGGCAAAGGTATCGGACCTGATATCGCAATACCTACTTTCTCAGCAATATTTCGTATCTGATTACATATCTTATCCAGCTCTGAGGGATTTATCCCTGAGAGTTTGATTCTTGCTTTCTGTGCCATACTTATTTCTTCTTGATGTCGATGACCATTCCTGCAGCAATAGTAGTACCCATATCACGGATCGCAAATCTTCCTAGTTGCGGAAGCTCCTTGTACTTCTCGATGACAAGAGGCCTTGTTGGTTTGATCTGCACGATTGCCGCATCTCCTGATTTGATGAAGTCAGGATTCTCTTCCTTAACGCCACCTGTAGCCGGATCAAGCTTCTTTTTAATCTCAACAATAGTACATGCAACCTGGGCCGTGTGACAGTGGAAAACAGGAGTATACCCAACTGTTATTGCGCTCGGATGTTGAAGGACTATGACCTGGGCAGTGAACTCATCGGCAATCGTTGGGGGTTGATCTACAGGACCACATACATCCCCTCTACGAATCTCATTTTTGGAGATTCCTCTGACGTTCCATCCAATATTATCTCCCGGTAAAGCTTCATCAACCTCTTCGTGATGCATTTCCATCGATTTAACTTCACCAACAGAGCCTGACGGATTGAAGATGACCTTATCACCTTTCTTCATCTTACCGGTCTCTACACGTCCCACAGGAACGGTACCTGAACCGGTGATTGTGTAAACATCCTGAACAGGGATACGTAGTGGTAAGTCAATAGGTTTCTCCGGACTCTTAAGACCGTCGAATGCTTCAAGAAGAGCAGGACCATCGAACCAGCTCAAATTGTCTCCTCTCTCCTTTACATTATCACCTTTGAATGCACTGACAGGTAAGAACAAGACCTGGTCCACCTTAAATCCAAGTGTCTTGAGCATCTTGCTCACTTCGGCCTTTCTCTCTTCAAATTTAGCCTTATCATAGTTTACTGCATCCATCTTGTTTATTGCAACTATCAACTGAGTTATACCAAGGGTCCAAGATAGAATTGCATGCTCTTTTGTCTGAGGCATTATACCATCAGGTGCTGCCACCACAAGGACTGCAGCATCTGCCTGACTTGCCCCTGTGATCATATTCTTCACAAAGTCCCTATGTCCAGGACAATCAACTATGGTGAAATAATAATTCTTAGTATCAAATCTTTGATGAGCAACATCGATAGTAAGACCTCGCTCTCTCTCTTCTTTCACAGAATCCATAACCCATGCAAATTCGAAAGAACCTTTACCTTTGGATTCCGCCTGCTTTCTATATTCATCAATGACATGTGGATCAATTACACCGGCCTCAAATAGTAACCTCCCCACGAGTGTAGATTTACCATGATCAACATGTCCGATCATTGCCAAATTCATATGTGGCTTATCTGCCATACCTTATACCTCCTAATGATAACAATATGCTTGCCTCATTTATTATATAAACCTTTTCATAATTCTACTCTTGCCCAGCTGGATAGTTAATTGTTTATTCTTAAATAAGTATACTTATTTAGGGGAATGGACATATGATGAGGTGCAATGTCTGAAGACGGTATTATGATCGGACTTGAGGTCCATGTTCAGCTTAATAAACTGAACTCCAAGATGTTCTGCCCCTGTTCGACAGCATATCATAACTCTGAGCCGAATACACATATATGCCCTATTTGTATGGGTTTACCCGGATCTCTTCCTGCAATTAACAAGAAAGCAGTAGAATATGGAATAAAGGTTGCAATTGCACTCGATTCTAAGGTTCAAGATAGAACATTCTTCTACAGGAAGAACTACTATTATCCGGACCTACCCAGAGGATTTCAGATATCACAGTATGATTACCCACTCGCCCTTGGAGGAGTCGCAAGAATAGAGAGCGATGAGGGTGAAAGAGTCATTAGAATCACCAGAGTGCATATGGAAGAGGATCCTGGAAGACTATCATATAAAGGCACAATCGATCGTGCGAAGTACTCAATGGTGGATTACAACAGGTCAGGTATGCCCCTTTTAGAGGTGGTAACAGAGCCCGATCTTCGTTCGCCAAAAGAGGCGAGAACGTTTCTTACAAAACTTAGGAATATACTTGAATACCTTGATGTCTTTGATGGTGACCTGGAGGGTGCACTCAGAGTCGATGCTAATATATCTCTTGCAGGAGGAGCAAGAGCAGAAATTAAGAATATATCTTCATACAAAGGTGCAGAGAAAGCACTTTTATTCGAGATCACGCGTCAGAAGAATCTTTTGAAGAAGAACATCGAGGTTAAACAGGAGACGAGGCACTTTGACGAGGCGAGAGGGATAACAGTTTCAATTAGGACAAAAGAGGAATCGGATGATTATAGATACTTCCCTGAACCTGATCTGATACCGATGGAAGTCTCTGACTGGGTTGAAACTGTGTTGAATACACTACCTGAGCTTCCCGATGCAAAACGAAAGCGTTTCGTTGCGGATTACGGGATATCTGACTATCATGCGAAGGTCCTTACATCAGAACTAGATCTTGCAAACTTCTATGAGGCAGTCGCAA
>JAXHTN010000112.1:0-6677 GCA_034190145.1 Halobacteriota archaeon
GGAGTGATACCTGCAAGTTTGTAGGCTTCTCTACCAGACCTCATATTCGGATCCCATCCCGTCTCCAGTGTTCCGATACCGGACCTGGCAGATTTGTTCACACCACATACGACATCAACTGGTGTTTCGGTAATCTTTCTTGCAATCTCTTTTGTTGTTATGATACAAGCAGCACCACCTGTAGATGTCGGACAGCACATATACATAGTGAGCGGATCCACGATCTCCTTGGCATTCACTGCTTCGTCTAGAGTGATTCTGTTTCTGTATTGTGCGTTTGGATTCTTCGATGCAAATTCTTTAGATTTTACCGCGACCATTCCAAGGTGTTCCTTTTTAGTTCCGAACCTCTTCATATGCCTCTTTGCATTCCCGGCAAACATCATCGGAACCGGTGGTGGCCCTCTAAATTTCGCTGTCGAAAGCCCCCCACTCGCACTCATTGAAAGTGAACCTTTACCAAGCTTCTCTGCACCAAAAGCAAGTACTATGTCATGAAAACCCGCAGCAACATCACGGAAAGCCGCATCAAATGCGCACGTTCCGCTCGTACACTGATTTTCCCAATTCGACACCGGAATACCTGTTAAACCTTCCTGTCCTTCGAGTCCCTTCTCTTCCATTCTACTCTTAAGTCTTGCAAGAATTCTCTGGCCAGCCTGTGGCCCTCCGCCCATGGTTCCGCAGTATGCGGCTTCCATGTCACTCATATCCAGATCCTTCAGTTCAGGGTCACTGAGTGCCTGTATGATACCATCGGCACCTATGTCCATGAACGACTCGGGTCTGTGTCTAAATTCAGTCATCCCAACGGCGACTATTGAAACATCTCTCATGTAACAACCCCCTGGTCTAGTAGTTGGAATGTATATATTATACTTAATAATTACCTTTTCGCTTATAGTTTAGAAATTCCAAGCTTCATCTTCACATCTGCGACTACCCAGTCTTTCACAAAATCACTTGAGACCTCTTTATCATGCCCGATAACAAGAGATTTTGCTCTCACCTCTGAAGATATAAATGCAACCTTATCTTCCATCAGGCCGGCAATGCGCACGTCATTTATTAAGACAACGGCAGATATAAAATCATCCACATTCAGGTCCATCTCCTTTCTCATCTCTTGAAGGCGGCGAACGGTCTCCCTAGCATAGCCCTCTGACTCTATCTCATCGGTCAATTCGACATCGATAAAGACCTCACCAACAGGCGACTTAGCAGAAGCGACATTCTCAGGGATCTTAGTTCTGAAACTTACCATGTCTTTTGTTATCAATTCACCCAAAATTTCGTAGCCATCTGAGATTGTTTCTTTGACGAGCTTAACATCCGCCTCTTTTAACGCATTTATTATATCGCCCGCCTTTCCCTTGAACTTCGGACCTATCACCTTCGGGTCTGGTACAACCTCGGAATCGAGCTCATCCCACTCTTCACCCACTTCGAGTAATACAACCTCTTTTGTGTTCGTCTGACCTTTGATTATGGATTCTAACAAGAGTACGGTTTTATGAGCTATTTCAGTACTTGGAGAGAAGATTATCCTTTTAACAGGCCATCTCAGCTTCCTCTTTGCACTCTGGCGACCGTTGCTTATCGCCTCGACAAACTCTCGTGAAATCGCCATCATCTCTTCCAGCTCCGGATCCCTCAACTCTTCATTTACTTTTGGCCACTCGTTCATGTGAACCGAGATCGGATGAGAAGAATACACACCCCTCACTAGGTTCTGATAGATCTCTTCCGTAAGAAACGGAGTGAATGGAGCAAGTATTTTTGTGAGTGTTGTAAGCACTTCGTATATAGTATAATATGCAGCAATCTTGTCAGGATCGTTCTTCTCGATCCATGTTCTGGGCCTTACAAGCTGTACGTACCACCTAGATAGATCTTCGAGGATGAAGTCTGATAGCATACGTGCGACTTTCTGAAGCTCATATACCTCGATCTTCTCGTCTATTCCGGCAATCAGAGACTGAAGTCTCGAGAGTATCCACTTATCTTCCCTCCTTAGGCTGTCCTTCGCATCCTCATAGGAGGTACTTGAGGGATCAAAGTCATCAAGCGCCATGTATGGGAGTGGGAACCTGTAGACATTCCAGAGAATATTCAGCGTCCTGTTTACGTTCTTGACCTCTTCCCAGTTGAATTTGAGATCATCCCAAGGGGCACTCGAACCTAGTATATAGAGCCTAAGGGTGTCGGCACCGTACTTATTTACAACTTCTTCCGGATCTATCACATTTCCAAGGCTCTTGGACATCTTCTTTCCGCCGGCATCGAGTGTAAATCCGTGCATCAAGACTGATTTATATGGGGCTTTTCCAAAGGCAACCATTGAAGCACCGAGTTGTGAGTAGAACCAACCCCTAGTCTGATCATGACCCTCAGTTATCCATTCGGCTGGCCACCACTCCTCAAAAAGGTCACTTCGAGCAGGAAAGTGTAGACCTGCCCAGGAAGCCACTGCGGAATCGAACCATACGTCAAGAACATCACTTACTCGTGACATCTCCTCTCCGCACTCGCACTCCAGATGAACATCATCGATATATGGTATATGGATATCAGTTTCTTTGTAATCAATCGCCTTCTCTCTAAGCTCATCGATTGTACCGATCACATCCAGTTTACCACAAGTACATGTCCAGATGGGTAATGGTATACCCCAGTACCTCTGCCTGGAGATGCACCAATCTCTGATATCCGATACCCAATCATAGAACCTTGCTTTTCCCGCCCAATCGGGATACCACTCGACTCTACCTATCTCTGCGAGCATATCCTCTTTTATCTCAGTCACTCTCAGGAACCACTGTTCAGTTGTCAAGTATATAATCGGGGTATCGCATCTCCAGCAGTGTCCATACCTGTGAGTGATAGACTCTGTGGATAGCAGAAGAGAACTATCATCCAGATCCTTTAGAATCAGCGGGTTTGCCTTTTTTACATTCTCACCAGAGTATTTACCGGCATCCTCCTTGAACTCACCTCTTGAGTCTACAGGACAGAATATCGGAAGGCCATGCTTATTTCCAAGGGCAAAATCGTCCGGACCGTGACCTGGTGCGATATGGACACAACCGGAATTCTCCATTGCTACAAAATCTGCAGGGTAAACGTTGTGAGAAAACTCCTTTTGTTTGGGAACATTGTCTGCCAGAGGATGAATATACGCAAGACCTTCAAGGTCACTTCCGCTAACCTTTTCTAGTATCTCATAATCCTGATATCTCCCCTTTTTGAGGACATCTTCAACCAAATCAAAAGCCATAATTAGCGTCTCACTTTTACCATCCTTTACTGCCTTTACCTTGGCATATTCAAAAGACGGGTGGACTGCAACAGCAATATTTGAGGGAAGTGTCCATGGAGTTGTCGTCCATATCACGATGTAAGTATCATCTTCACCTTTGATGGGAAATTTCACAAATATCGACGGGTCCGAAACATCCCTGTACTCGATCTCGGACTCAGCGATCGCAGTCTCACACCTCGGACACCAACTTATGACTCTCGAACCTCTATCGAGAAGGTTCTTCTCATGTGCTCTTTTTATCGTCCACCACGCAGCCTCGATATATTCTGGCTTCAGTGTCATATAAGGGTCTTCCCAGTCCAACCAAGCACCAAGCATCTTGAACTGGTCTGTCATCATATCCTTGTTCTTCAAAGCAAATTTTTTGCACTCCTCGATGAAGTTATCAATCCCGTACGATTCGATATCCTTCTTTGAGTTGAATCCTAGCATCTCCTCTACTTTTACTTCGATGGGGAGGCCATGCATATCCCAACCTGCCCGGTCCTGAAGAGAGTAGCCATTCATTGAGATATATCGGAGTCTGCAATCTTTAATCACCTTGTTCCAAGCAGTTCCGAGATGAACTTTTCCGGTTGTGTATGGGGGACCGTCTACAAAAAGATACTTCTTATTACCAATGTTGTTCTCACGGACTAACCTGTAAATATTCTCATCACTCCAGAATGTGTGCACCTTTGATTCGATCGATTGTGCATCGTACTTTGAGGATATTTCTTTGACCATTGTGACATCATCCTTTTACATTAGTATGAACGGGCTATGCACCCCATCTTTTTTTATTCATTTTAAGGGTAACGGTTTGGGGTATGTAGCTTTGTTAGTGGTTATTAGTCGCATCAAATAAAGTATCAATCAACACCGTTTCAATTCCACTAAATGTGACCATAGCACTTATATATCCGGTCAGGCTATAAGTAATATCTATAATATAGCAACCTGGGTGATGGGGCCAGATTTTGTCATGTCATTTCACCTCCTAGAAACTAATTTTATAGCTCCATACCCATTTTCCTTTTATTTCGGTTTTAAAACCAGATCTCAAATAAATTAAATTGCTGTTTTTTCATTGAATATTCGATTGAACTCTTCACATTGAGATCTCAAAACAGAAGCTGCATTCTTTAAGACTTCAATGGGCTCAGAATCTTTTGTACGTAGATACATGATAGCAGGGCTAATTGATGGATGTTTGATGTTGTATGTAACCATCAAGACCTTCTCATCTTGCAAGAGCGTTGATTTCAAAGCGTTCAAGAATGTATGGCTCTCACCTTTTAATTCGATCGTTATCTCATCTTCAATAGATTCAAGTAATCTGATCTCCACCGTACCACCTTGTCTAAATTGTGCCCATCCCATAATCTTCAGATAAATTACGTGATTCAACACGCCTGCAGCGAGTACACTCTAGTAAACCCTCTTTCTCCCCTTCTTTTCTCCTCATCTCGCCCCTGCATCTGCTGCATATGGACTTTATCACACCAAGATTCTTATCGATCGTGCTGAGTCTCATATTCGTAGAGTCGATAACTTTTGCCTTAATTATGTCTCTGAATCCAAACTCATAACTTAACTGTGATACATATGCATCTTTGACATTGGATATATGCACAACAGCCTGTTCGGCTACCTCAAGGCCTCTCGGTTCCTTTCCCTTTATACCGGAGATATCCACAAGAACCACTGAATCTTTAACATCCGTTACCCTGCCATAGACGATATCTCCAACTTCTATCGTCGTAGGAACAACTTTCTTTGGAATAACTGTAACTGTCATGTCTTTGTTGTTGGTCTGGACAGTACCCACGGCCGATGCATAAATGCTACCTTTCTCATCATATGTCCCATAACCCGGTAAAAACTCTTCAGAAGTCCCTATGAAATCACCGGGAACTACACAATTATCATCTGTCATCTTATTTCCTCATTCTTCTCAAAATTCATAACACACTTACATTCTGTATTCTATACATTTCAGCATTTATAACTTTCACATCTCTTTGGTGGAAATTAAAAGTACGCTTTATTGGAAACTCTATTTTACAACAGTCTGTTATGACGTTTGGGTTTATGAATCTTTTTATAAAATCACCACTTCCGGAGTTGTGAATTGAATATATGATGCCCCCTATCTCAATTGCTTTTCTCAGGAACTTTCTGTCACTCTCCCTCACTTGAGCACCAAATGGTGGATTCATGACAACAGTGTCAGTTCTTCCCTTCACTTCTTTTACATTGCAACATACGAACTCGACATCAACTTCCATTCTTGCTGCATTCTCTTCTGCAATCTTAATTGCGGCCTTATCAACATCAAAACCTACTACTTCACTTGCTCCAAGTATCTTTGCACCGATAGCAAGCACACCTGTACCGCATCCCAGATCGTACACCTTCCCTTTCAGATCTTGTCTCATAAATGCAAAATGCAGTAGCTCCGCTGCAACAGTTGCAGGGGTTGCATATTGTTCCAATGTGATATCAGGATCTGAAAAACCCCGTGCATCTTCAAGCAAGATCTCAAGACTTCTCTTCTTCATTCAAACTATCCTTGCAAAAACCCATCTATCATATCTTGTATCAAGGTTTTTAATGTTACCAAAAAATTTGCCACATAACTACGAATGATTTCGTAGTTTAGGGTAGCTATAAGACCACTCAAGCCAACAAGATGTATGGTGATAAACATGAATTTTAAATTTGTAGCAGTATTTTTTGTCCTGCTTGTGGTAGCAACAAGTGGGTGTATGTCGAACGATACTAATGGTCGGACAGATTATGGACCATACACAGGTACCGGTGTAGATCTATCAAAGTTCGTAGAACTAGAAGCAAGTCAAGAGCTAAAGAAGTTTGAAAACCGAAGTGAGATAGCCGCATTTCTCGCCGCATCAGAACTGCAAAGTGGTAGGTATGGAGGATATTATTCCACTATTAGCATGAGGGAGATGGGCGGCTCATTTGCCACGCCTCAAGTTGTCGATATAATGGTAATGGAAGACTCCGTTAGTGATTCTCCAGTTGCACCTGCTGCAACCAAATCATCGGGTGGTTCTGGCGAATCTGCAAGTGAGTATTCCACAACGAACATACAGGTTGAGGGAGTCGATGAGGCCGACTTTGTAAAAAACGATGACAAGTACATCTACATAATCTCACAGGACAATCTGGTGATCGTAGATTCATATCCTGCAGATGACGCAGAGATTGTTTCAAAGACCGAGATCGATGGATATCCTCGAGATATGTTTGTAAATGGGGACGTTTTAGCTATATTCAGTGAGGGGTATGATGAGGTCTACGAGATAGCAGATTACGACTTTGTTCCAAGGCCGCGTAGCGTCCAGTCGAC
>JAXHTN010000113.1:0-6656 GCA_034190145.1 Halobacteriota archaeon
CTGCTCACAGTTTTCATATAGCCCATAACGTACTTGCCAAGATCGGATCTATGATCGTACTGATAGTGATAGCTTATGCCGTCTTCACGATATTACCGGAAGTGCTTGATCTGATAGAAGAGACCTGGACCATACTTAGTGGTGAGAAGGGAGAAAAAAATGCTGGCTGAGAAGTCACTTCACCTAATAGTGGTTTCTGCTCTGATAACCTTAGTATTTGGTTATTTCTCTACATACTCTCTTGCTGTCCTTGGGGTTGTAGTAACCACATTTCTTATTCTCTTCTTTAGAGACCCGGAGAGGGAACCGGAAGGAAACGGTATGGTATCACCGGCAGATGGTAGAATTATGAGGATAGAGAGGAGAAGAGTTAGTATCTTTATGAATCTACATGATGTTCATGTCAATAGATCCCCTTTCTCCGGTACAGTGGAGAGCATCGAGCACATTAACGGTAACTTTAAGCCTGCCTATAGTAAAGACAGTGAAAATAACGAGAGAAATATTATCCGTATATCGACGGACCGTGGTGTTATCGAGATGGTGCAAATAGCAGGCTCTTTCGCCAGGCGTATCGTATGTTATGTGAAAGAGGGAGACGAAGTTAAGAGAGGGGAGAGGATAGGTATGATCAGGTTTGGATCACGAGTCGATATAAAAATTCCGAAGAGTTACGAGATCCTTATTAAAGTCGGGGAAAGGGTTAAGGCTGGTGAGACTATTATTGCAATTGATTAAAGATGATGCATCAAGAAATCAATGGCAAGAGCCAGATATGATTGATTATTTGTAATTAATTATAAAGTATATTGGTTTTATGATAGGACGACAGATTTATATAGTTTCAGATGATAATTTGTTATAGAAAAATGGATGATGTCTGGGTCGGGCAACCCGGGTATTTATCACAAGAGGTGAAAGATGGGCAATAGAAACGGAGTTGTTGTTAGAGGGAAAGCGAGGGGCACCTTGAAGACGTTTTTGAAGCTTGAGGCGTTATTTGTTCCTTTATATTTCTCATTTGTGATGTATTATACATTTTTGAACGCATATTTTACCCAGAGTGAATTCAATACGAGATTCATAAACAGCTTTGGGGAAGCAGATTTCGAGTTTGTTTTGATACCATTATGCCTGATTCTTGCCGTTGCAGGAGTGATAATCTGGCTATTGGACGAGATTAGAAAGACTCCCTCTGTAAATGGAAACTCAAATGATTTTAAAGAGAGTGGTAACTGATGAGGGTGGGAGTCATAGGTGTGGGTGTGATGGGTGAGCACCACACACGTGTTTACAGCGAGATGGAGAACGTCCGCCTTGTCGGTATCTCAGATCTGAATGAATCAAAGGTCATAAAATTGGCGGAACAGTATGGTGCAAAAGCATATACAGACCACAAGGAACTTTTAAAAGAAGAACTCGATGCCGTAAGCATTGCCGTTCCAACTTCATTGCATAAAGATGTTGCACTGGATGCCATAAATTATGGAATTAAGAGCATCCTTATTGAAAAACCTATAGCAGATACACTTGAAAATGCAGAGATAATAACAAAAGCCGCTGAAGATGCAGGTGTTAAAATCGTGGTGGGACACATTGAGAGGTTCAATCCTGCAGTGATTAAGTTAAAAGAGATGCTTGAGAAAAAACTACTTGGTGAAGTAGTATCAATATCCGCAAAGCGTGTAGGTCCCTTCAATGATAGGATAAGGGATGTCGGTGTCATAACTGACCTAGGGGTACATGATATAGACGTCATATCTTACCTCTATGATAAAAAAGCAGATGATGTGGTTACGATAGCAGGAAATGGTATTCGTCCATTCGAAGATCGAGCGTCCATACTTCTGCGATTCAACGGAAACTGTTCCGGGCTTATTGAGACGAACTGGCTTACACCACATAAAGTTCGTAAATTGACAGTAATGGGGCTAGATGGTGTTGCGTATCTTGACTACATAGATCAGTCACTTGAACTCCATTATGAAGGAGGACAAGTCGAAGTAGTAGAGGTGGAGAAGGGAGAGCCACTCAGAAGGGAGCTTGAACACTTCATCCACGTCGCAGGCAATGGACACCATTCACCATCGTCAGGAGATAATGGAAAATATGTACTCTCAGTAGCAATTGCAGCACTTGAGTCATACAAAAGCGCATCTACAATATCGTTATCTTAGAGACACAAGTTGGTTGATCACCAAAATCGTCCGGTGATCAACAATTAATATTTTTTGTAGAGACCTTTAATACTGAAGAGTTCCATAAGAGTAGTAGTTAACATGAAGGTCTATGGAGGGGAACCAGACGAGATTATCTCTGCACTGAGGAGCGGAGATGTTACGGTTGCGGTATATGGTCTCGGTAAGATGGGGCTGCCTATAGCTGCGGTCTTTGCAGATAGGGGTGCAACTGTAATCGGTGTTGATATCAATGAAGATGTTGTCGAAGGTATCAACAAGGGTATAAACCATGTTCTGGAAGAACCAGGACTTGGCGAGCTTGTAAAAGAGAATGTGTCGCTTGGGAGACTTTCTGCAACAACCGATCTTGTACATGCAGCAGAGATCTCCGATGTTATGATCGTCATCGTTCCCACATTTCTTGATGAGGAGAATAAGGCAGATCTATCACTTCTGACTTCGGTCTGTGAAAAGATATCTGAAGGACTTGAGGCTGGTGATTTTGTGATAACGGAGAGCACGCTTCCACCGAGAACAACAGAAGATATCGTTCTTCCGATTCTTAAGAGATCGGGACTTGATATTGGTGATTTCGGGCTTGCACATTGCCCTGAGAGAACCTCTTCCGGAAGAGCTATTCAAGATATCAAGGGTGCCTATCCGAAAGTTGTTGGTGGAATTGATAAGAAAAGTACGAAAACAGCAGAGGCAATCTATACGGTCATAAATGACAAGGGAGTGATTAAAGTATCTGATGCGACGACAGCAGAGGCAGTAAAGGTATTTGAAGGCGTGTACAGAGATGTAAACATTGCCCTCTCAAATCAACTTGCGATAATATGTGAAGAGCTTGGAATTGATGCGATCGAGACCTTCAATGTTGCTAATACTCAACCCTACTCGAATCTTCACATGCCAGGGTGTGGCGTTGGAGGTCATTGCATACCGGTATATCCCTACTTTATAACAAAGATAGTCAAATCCAATACAAGCCTTCTGAAGGCCTCCAGAGAGATAAATGACAAAATGGCCGATTATACAGTTGATCTTGCAGAAAAGGCACTGAAAGAATCTAAGAGAGACATAAAAGGATCCAATATCCTTGTTTTGGGTGTGACCTACAGAGGTGGTGTGAAAGAGACCAGATGCAGTCCGGCGATCTCAATTATCAAGATATTAAATGAGAAGGGGGCGAATGTATCAGCATGGGACCCGCTCTTATTAGAAGAGGTTGAAGTTTTTGGGGCGAAAAATACTCCCTTGAGTGAAGCAAAAGATATTGATGCGATAATAGTTGCATCAGATCACGCGGAATTCAAGCAGATTGACTGGGAAGATGTGGGCAAGAGAATGCGAAACAAAATAGTAATTGATGGGAGAGATGCCCTTGAAACAGCTGAACTGGAGTCTCATGGATTCAAATTTATTGGCATAGGTCATTGATTGGAGCCAGTGCTTGTTTATAAAAATGAAAGAAAGCAAGTGCTATAATAATACCAATAATATCTGCAACTAGATCGTAAACGCTTGCAGTTCTTCCAATTACGAAGTATTGATGTATCTCATCTGTGATACCATAAAAAGTTCCAATAATAACCACGATAAATGGAATATTACTTTTTATTCTTGATTTACTCAAAGTGAGGTACATCAATGCCCCTAAACCTGCATACAATACCATATGGGCAAATTTGTCGAAAAATAGATAGACAAAAAAAAATGGGTACAAAACAAACTCAATACCATTGTGCTCTAAGATATGCACAAGCTCATTAACAAATTCGATATCCATAATATCGAATGGCTGTGATACCACCGATCTGGAGGAGAGGGTGAAGATCATAAGGGCATATGCGCAAGTCAGAGACAGATATAAGTAAAATAGATTGCTTCTCTTCTCTTCCACAGAACTCACCAAATTTACCGAGGTTAATAAAGGGCAATGAGAAAGATTAACCTTTCGCATCTTCCTCTATATTTTCAGATCTGGCCAGTAAAACCTTTTTTACTCTTTCGGTATCCACTTCGGTAAGCGTGCACCCATCTTTTGACAATAGAACCATCTGAATAGCAGTTTTTCCATTGAGAGTTCTTACAAGGGTCATTCCTTGCATGAGCTCATCAAAACATGCAACACCAACTACGCCGGAAGGCTCATTCTCCTCCAGATATCTCTTGATCATGCTTCCTCCTGGGACCACAAGTATGGTATATCCAAGATCTTCAGCAAAAGTCTTCAATTCTGAAATGGGGCATTCATCATTACAGAAAGTACAATTAAAACCGGATTCACTGTATTCTCCTTTACATTCAGGAATCCTTCTTAAACAGTGGGGTAAGAAGAGGACGCGATCCGTATATGCAGTTCTTTTGAATTTTTGAAGCTCAAGTGTGTTTAGGAAATTCACTTCATCTTCTTCAATATGTGAATCTTCAGTCAGTGTTATTGAAATTGCCATGGATATCTGTTTTTTTATGGTCTGTTTTCTCCGGCTATCGTTTCTATAAAGAGGTTTCTTTTGATCATTTATAAGAAGACAATGTCCATTGCCTGATCAATATGCTGCCATAGTACCCCATTCAATCCAAAAAAAGACCAATACTTGAAGACAGGTAAGCTTTATTAGATATTTATATAAAGTATAATCCGGCCTCTATATTTATACTTATAAGAAGTGAATATGATGAAACTTGGAATAGTAACTCATTTTGATGCTGCACATAGCCTGCCGGGATATGAAGGTAAATGTAAAAATATCCATGGACACACCTACAAGGTAGAGGTGACAGTAGAAGGAGAGATAGATGAAAAAACAAAATTTGTGATAGATTACAACGATTTAAAGGCTATAATCGAGGATCTTCTGAACAAACTTGATCACAGATACCTCAATGAGATTTTGGACTATCCATCCTGTGAGATGATCGTGACTCATATAAAAGAAGAGCTATCAAAAGAATTAAAATCAATAGGACTATCAATTGAGCTTCTATCAATCAAGTTATGGGAAGGAAAGAATAAGTGGGTGATGATTGAATGAGTGGCCTACCAATTGCAATATGTGTCTGCTCAGGTGGTCTAGACTCGACCGTCAGCGCAACAATTGCAAAGGAGGGGGGGTATGAGCTATATATATTACACCTCAACTATGGTCATAGGGCCGAGGAAAGAGAAATTGAATCTACCAGTCGTATCGCTTCATACCTGGGTGCAAAGGAAGTCAAATTTATTGATCTGAACTTTTTAAAGGAGCTTGGTGGATCATCGCTTACTGATTTTTCTATTCCGGTACCGGTGGGAGACGATATACCAAATGATGAGACCCCCTCAACATGGGTTCCCTGTCGAAATCTGGTATTTCTTAGTTTAGCCTCCTCTTATGCAGAGATTGTTAAAGCTGATTCATTGTTTGTAGGATTCAATGCTGAAGAGGCTGAGTCTTATCCTGACAACACAGATAAGTTTGTTCAAGCTTTCAATGATACTCTCTTGAACGCAGTGGCATCCTTTAGTAAACCTCCACAGGTGAAGGCCCCGCTTGTAGGGATGTACAAGCGCGATATAGTAAGAAAAGGACTAGAATTAAATGCGCCGATGGATCTCAGCTGGTCATGCTACTTCGAATACGATAAACACTGTGGTAAATGCGAGGCTTGTATGCACAGAAAGCGCGGCTTCTCAGAGACCGGTATTGAGGATCCCACTGAATATATGGAGTGATTTTTTTGAGGCTCGCATTCAAACTGATGTATCTGGGTACCGATTATCACGGTTTTCAGATTCAACCAGATAAGAAAACCGTTGAAGGTGAGCTTATAAAAGCATTAATCGAGCTTGAGATGTTCAACGACCCTAAAAGTGCGCGTTACTCAGCAGCAGGAAGAACCGACAGGGGAGTTCATGCAATAGGTCAAGTAATAGCATTTGATTCTGATAAAATAGACCTTGCAACGCCCAGAATAATTAATAGTAAGCTTCCCAACAGTATCCGGATCTGGGCAAAAGCAGAGGTTCCAGATGATTTTGATCCAAGAAGAAATGCAATAAGAAGAGAATATAGGTACTACCTCCATCGAGATAAGTTGAATCTCCAGAAGATTCGAAGCGCTTCACGCCTTCTAATAGGCACTCATGACTTCGCCAACTTTTCGATAAACGAAGGGAAGAGCACGGTAAGAACAGTCGAGAGTGTTGAAGTACGGGTAATCGGGGATTTTCTCTCTCTTGACATTGTTGCTGACAGCTTTGCAAGATCGATGGTTCGAAAAATTGTGTGTGCTCTAAGCATGATCGGAGCCGGTGAAAGTGATGAGAGTTGGCTTGCAAGAATGCTTGATCCGGCTGATTATAGAGAAGGCATAGAACAAGCTCCGGCATACGGTCTGGTCTTAAAGAGTATCAGCTATAAAGAAATAGAATTTATTGAGGAAGAATACTCAAAGAAGAAGGCTTTGCAGATCCTAAGCGAAGGTCTG
>JAXHTN010000114.1:0-6650 GCA_034190145.1 Halobacteriota archaeon
CTTGAAGCTAAAAATGAGGAAGTAGGTATCAACGAAAATAGAGAGCCTAAGATGGCTCCGACAAGGTGCCCTCCTATAACATTTCTTGGTTTCGCAGTGACGCTATCAGGCCTTGCAAAAACGACATATGTGGTAGCTCCTAAGGATGAGACAATCACCGCGTTTCGCATTGTAAAGACCAAAAAGACAATGAAGATTACAAAAGTGGCAAGCACGGTTTGCAGTACGTAACTCTTCCAGTTACTAGTAAATTTATCATCAACTTGTACACGACAAGTCTTTTCAATTCTATCAAAGATGACCTTATACCTCCTATATATCGATATCTCCTCATATTACTTGACTATCAAGTATAACATGAAGATAACACCTAAAAAATTTTACAACCACCCCTTCCTTCTGAAATAATAGACCATTAAAACTGCAACGATTGCCATAACAAACCAGACTGTAAAATACCCCCAATACCATCCAAGCTCAGGCATATACTCAAAGTTCATCCCGTAAATCCCCGCTATAAAGGTTAGAGGAATAAATATTGTTGCAATGATGGTCAAAACCTTCATAACTTCGTTCATTTTGTTGCTAACCACCGAGAGATAGGTATCAAGCATACCTGATATCACATCTCTAAAAGTCTCTATTGTATCTATCACCTGTATCGTGTGGTCGTAAACATCTTTTAGGTATATTCCAGTTGATTCATTGATGAGTGAGGATTCTCCTCTCTCCATGGTACTTATCACTTCTCTTAAGGGCCATACTGACTTTCGTAAGAATATCATCTCTCTTTTCAGACCGTGAATTAAATGCAGAGTCTCAGGTCCGGGACTTCCCACAAGCTCTTCTTCTAAAGACTCGATCTCCTCACCGATCTTCTCAAGAATTATGAAGTAGTTATCGACTATTGCATCGAGAAGCGCATAGGCGAGATAATCACCCCCCATCTTTCTAATCCGGCCTTTACTATTTCTGATCCTATCTCTTATCGGATCAAAGACGTCTCCTTTTCTCTCCTGAAAAGAAATAACGAATTGTTTCCCGAGAATAAGGCTTACCTGTTCTGTCTTTATCTCCTTTTCCTTCCCATCATAATATAGCATCTTCAGGACGATGAATATATAATCTCCAAGATCCTCCATCTTCGGTCGGTGTGCCGTGTTGAGTATATCTTCAAGGATGAGGGGATGTATTCCGAAATGCTTTCCGATCTTCTCAATTATCTCGATATCATGAATACCATCTATATTTATCCACGTAACAGTCGGTTCGTCTTTAAAGGGAAAACATTCCTCTACTTGCTCTACTTCTTCTTCCTGAAATTGTTCTTTGTCATAATCGATTATTGTAATCTTAACCTTCTCGACCCTCTTCTCACCTACATGAACGAGAGTTCCGGGTGGAAGACCTACCTTATTTGATCTTTTGGTTACATTGAACATTTAAATCGACTCCTTGAAGTATAAAAATCACTTCTTTTCCAAAAAATCTTTCCATGGTGTATCCGTTACTTCCTTGTGGAATACAAGTTCTGTATGAGGGTATGCGATCTCCACTTTTCCCTTATTCTCAGGTTCATTGAACCTCTCAAGAATCTTCCAAGTAATTTCGGATTTCACTCTTCTCCTCTTCCTTGCGTCACACATGAATCTTACACTCATGTTCACAGCCGATTCTCCAAATTCAACTCTAATCTGGGGTTCTTCGAAGACTGATTGCTCAAGTTTGGCTTTCCTAAACTCTTTAAGGACTCTGTAGTATGCCTTCTTCATATCTTCTCCGACTACTTCTTTTGCGGCCTCTATCATAATATCCTTTGCAAGCTTATGATCGCTTTCATAGGTCACTGCATTTGCAACCTCCTCAAAGATGTATGGATTGTCAGATGTATAGTTTGTTATCGGCTTCTGCAGGATTGTGGAGTTGGGTAATGTAACAAGCCTTCCGGTCGGTTCTTCTATTCCAAAATCGCCTCCGGATTCTCTCAAAACTGTATATAACATCGTTATATCTACAACATCCCCTTTTACGCTATCTATCATAATCCTATCACCTATGGCATAGGGCCTTCTCATTACTACAAACATCCACCCGACAAGACACGTCAAAGGCTGTTGCAGTGCAAACGCAATTCCGGCACCGAATATACCAAGTGATATCCCTGCAGCAGCGATATTTCCGGATAAGCTTATTATTATAATGAAAAAGGCAAGGAACCAGACTATATAACTCCATAATCTCATCGTACTCTCGACATATTCGTTCTCCTTAGAAGCGTTTGATAAAATTCTTTTTATGATTGGTCTACTCACTCCCAGAACAATGCTTGTTATAAATACGATGATGAAGAGGGTGATGAGTGAAGGTATCCAACCTAGTAAGGTCTCTTCGACATTTGAGAAGATGTCAAAAGTAATGCTATACAAGATGGTAAGTAAAAGTGCAATAACTAGGGATAAATATCGCAGAATTTTCAGAGGAACGGATGCCTTTGGCCTATCTTCACCTTCATCTGTCATGCAATCACCTCGTATGTCCAACTAATATGTGTTATGTGAAAATTAATTTATCGACCTTAGTAAAATACCATTATAAAAGGATTTATGTAATTCTCTCAAATTCTCTGTAATAATGGAATGGACAATCCCCAATCTATTAATTACACAAAAGGTGAGAAGATGAAATGTTCAATTTGTGGTGCAGAAGCATCGTATCTAAAGAGTATCGATAAGAGCATTGTGAATAGATTTACCCAATACGGTAGTGAGATTTTTGCAGCAAGGTGTAAGAACTGTCTCGATAAAAAAGAATAAAATAATCTCCGATAGCTATAAATATGCCTCTAAAAAACTTACTTAACAAAGTTAACCCAAAGAACATTATTTTAGGACTGGGAGTATTGTTTTAGTTCAACGTTTGGTATTGCTATCGGAAAATTGATAGCTATCTATAAATGCTGCTGTTACTTCTGCTTTTTGCATGTTCAAAATATCAAACATTTTTCACAGTGCAATAGATACAAGATATTGCTTCTAAAAGGTCAAAAAACAATATTTATATAGGCTTGTATTGAATAATTCACCATAGAATAATACCCTTAAAATGAGCTGGGAGTAATCAAATATGGATGAACTGAATTTAGGTGGTATCTCTCTGAAAGATCTGGAAAATGTCCGGATCAATATTGGTGAGGTCATAGACGAGGAGGATGAATGGGAGGAGATGGGCCCTCATCCAAAGCCGGGTATAGCAGGCCTAAGAAACTGGGACTTCAAGTTGATGGATCGGTACAAGCCTTTCTATGCACCATATTGTGAGATGTGTTGTTTCTGTACCTTCGGTAAATGTGACCTTACGGGTAACAAGAGAGGGGCATGTGGGCTTAGAATGGATGCTCAGCAGGCGAGGTTTGTTGTCATTGCTTGTCTTATAGGATGTTCTGCACACTGTGGACATGCGAGGCATATGCTTCATGATATGATAGAAAAGTTCGGTAGAGATTACCCGATAGACATGGGAGAGGATGTTGAGATTGAAGCACCTCTGACAAGGCTTATTATGGGTATAAAACCAAAAGTCATAGGAGATTTTGAGCCCGTTCTGGATTACATTGAAGAGCAGGTAGTACAAGTCACGGATTCCGTGCACACTGGCCAGGAAGGATCAAATCTTGATTATGAATCTAAGGCATTCCATGTTGGTATGCTTGACTCGCTCGGAAAAGAGGTTGCAGATATCGTTCAGCAGGTGTGCTTTAAATACCCGATTGGAGGAGATGTTCCACTTGTGGATCTTGGATTAAGTTGCATCGATCCTGAGAAAGCGATGGTTCTTGTTATTGGCCATAATGTTGTTCCCTGTACAGAGATAATTGACAATATGATTGAGGCGGGGCTCGAAGAAAAGATAGAGATCGGTGGTATCTGCTGTACTGCCCATGATAATACTAGATATTATCCGAAAGCAAAAATCATCGGATCGATAGGCAGACAGCTTAGGTTTATCAGATCAGGGGCTTCAGATGTAATTGTTGTGGATGAGCAGTGCATAAGAGCCGATGTGCTTGAGCAGGCAAAGAGAACTAAGGCGCCACTTATTGCAACAAATGATAAGGCAATGTATGGCCTTCCAGACAGGACAAATGATCCTGCGGATGAGATAATCAACGACCTTTTTAGTGGAAAGGACGATGGCGCAGTAATACTTGATCCCGAGAAGGTGGGAGAGGTTGTCCCGAAGCTTGCATTGCTTATGAGGGAAAAGAGAAAAGATGTAGTTACCATTTTAACAGACGAAGAACTTTCGGAACTTGTCTCGAGCTGCATGAATTGTGATGCCAATTGTGTGATAGCATGTCCTCAGGGACTTCAGATAGGTGAAGCGAATAAAGCTGCTGCGGCAGGAGACACACAACCGCTACTAGAATTGTTCGACCAGTGTGTCGGTTGTGGCAGATGTGAGCAGGTCTGTAAACAAGGGATACCAATTATAGACGTTATGCAGAAGGCGGCATTGCCTTATATCCTAGCTGAAAGGACAAAGTGCAGGGTGGGAAGAGGACCTATACTCGATACCGAAATTAGAAATGTGGGTGCACCCATCGTTCTTGGGACGATACCAGGGATAGTAGCGATAGTCGGTTGTGGCAATTATCCCCAGGGTACGGAAGATGTTTACAAGATCGCAAAGGAGTTTGTTGAGCGTAAGTACATCGTTGTGATGTCAGGATGTGGTGCGATGGATATATCCCTCTATAAGGATGAAGAGGGTAAAACATTATACGAGAAGTATCCCGGAGACTTTGACGGAGGCTGCATACTGAATGTAGGCTCATGTGTTGCAAATGCACATATACATGGAGCCGCAATAAAGGTCGCAGCGATATTTGCCAAGAGAAAGCTCAGAGGTAACTACGACGAGATCGCCGATTACATACTCAATCGTGTTGGAGCATGTGGTGTTGCCTGGGGTGCAATGTCTCAGAAAGCAGCATCAATTGCATCAGGTGTTAACAGGCTAGGTATTCCTGTTATGGTAGGCCCTCACGGATGGAAATATAGAAGAGCATATCTTGGAAGAAAGGACAAGCCAGAGGACTGGAAGATCCTTGATGCAAGAGATGGATCAAGTATTGTCACCGAACCTGGACCGGAGCATCTGTTGCTAGCATGTGATACAGTTGAAGAGGCAATTCCGGAGATCGCACGCTTATGCATGAGGCCTGCTGATAACGCCCTTGGGCGGCAAGTCAAAATGACACATTACCTTGATTTAAGCAAGAAATACCTTGGTAAATACCCGGATGACTGGCCAATATTCGTCAGAAGTGAGGCTGATCTTCCACTGGCAAATAAGGAAGAGCTGATGAAGATACTTGAAAAAGACTTTGGTTGGAAGATAGACTGGGATAAGAAGAAGATACTCGAAGGACCGATAAGAGGGCAGGATGTATCGCTTGATGCGACCAACCTTGAAAGATTGGTTCGTACAAAAGTAAAGGAGGAATGATTCAGATGCAACCGATACCTTTTGACGTTGGCAATATTCCCGGACCTGAGATGGGCAGGGTCGTTGAACCATCCGTGCTCGGAAATGCCATTGCAAGTGCAAAGAGACCTCTTCTCGTTGTAGGAGCAGAGATACTTGAAGACGGACTGATAGACAAAGCAATTGAGATAGGGAAGAAGGGCGTACCAATTGTCGCAACAGGTCACAGTATCAAAGGCTTTATCGAGAAAGGATATGACGGAGCCATATATATGGGGCTCGGTGAGCTAGCAAACTTCCTCAAAGGCTCTGATTGGGCCGGACTCGATGGAAACGGTGGTTATGACTTGGTAGCAGTTCTTGGTGTGAAATACTATAGCTGCTCTCAGATGCTTATCTCACTGAAGAACTTTGCAACGGAGCCACTTATAAGGATTGTATCGATAGACAGATACTATCATCCAAATGCGAGACTCACTTTTGATAATATCAGTCGGAAGAATAACGACATATTTATGAAAGCGTTAGACGAGGTTATAGCAAGACTGTAGGTGGAAAAAATGGCAGAAGAATTCCCGTTTGATATAAACCCCATGTATGAGGGAGAAAGAATACGAAAGGGCGATATGCACGTAGAACTCGGTGGACCGGAAAAACCAGGTTTCGAACTGGTTCAGTCTGCTGAGATGGACGAGGTAGAGGACGGTAAGTTTACACTAATCGGTCCCGATCTGACTGAGATGGAAGAGGGATCGAAAATCGCTTATGCGATGATCTACAAGATCGCAGGAACCCAGGTAGAGAAGGATCTTGAAGGAATTGTAGAGAGGAGAAATCACGACTTCCAGAATTACATCCAAGGATATATGCATCTGAACCAGAGGTATGACGTCTGGAACAGGATAAGTAAAGAAGCGGTTGGAAAAGGTCTCACCTCACTTGAGATGATTGCAAAAGCCACTATGAAGCTCTTCAAGGGAGAGATGCCTTTCCTTGAGAAGGTGGAAGCGATTTACATAACTGATGAAGATGAGGTCCTGAATAGGCTGGAAGAAGCAAAGGGGATCTATGATTACAGGGATGCAAGAACAAGAGATCTTCACGATGAAGATGTCGACATGTTCTACAGCTGCACCCTATGTCAGAGCTTCGCTCCAACTAAT
>JAXHTN010000115.1:0-6645 GCA_034190145.1 Halobacteriota archaeon
AGGCCAAAAAAACATCCTTATAAGGGACGACACAAAGGGACTATATGTCGAAGGAATGAGGTAATTGAAGGATATAGTAATTAAAGGAGCAAGAGAACATAATCTGAAAGATATTGATGTGAGGCTACCGAGAGATCAGTTCATAGTGATAACCGGCATCTCAGGATCGGGAAAGTCTACGCTTGCATTTGATACCATCTATGCCGAAGGACAGAGGAGGTATGTGGAATCTCTTTCAGCTTATGCAAGGCAGTTCCTTGGTCTGATGAATAAACCTGATGTGGATAGCATTGAAGGCTTATCACCAGCAATCTCAATCGAACAGAAGACCACAAGTAAGAACCCAAGGAGTACAGTTGGAACTATCACAGAGATATACGATTACCTGAGGCTACTTTTTGCAAGAATCGGAGTCCCTTACTGTCCGGTCCATAATACCAGAATAGAGTCACAATCACCTGAGAGGATCGCGGATTTAATCACGGAAGATACGAGTGGGATGATAACGATCCTTGCACCGATCATAAGGCAGAAGAAGGGGACTTATGAGCAGCTATTCAAGGACCTTAACTCCGAAGGGCATACAAGAGTCATGGTCGATGGTGAGATCTATAGGACTGATGAAGAGATAAAACTTGACCGGTACAAGATGCACGACATCGACATAGTCTTTGACAGGCTTGACGTAAGCGATAGATCAAGACTATTCGAGGCATGTGAAGGTGCCGTAAAAAGATCGGACGGTCTGGTATTTGTACTGGATGAGGCAGGGGAGAAACATGTCTACTCTTCCAAGATGGCTTGTCCCGAATGCGGGATGATTTTTGAAGAACTGCAGCCGAGAATGTTCTCTTTTAATAGCCCATTCGGTGCATGTGAAGATTGTCACGGACTGGGAATCAAGATGGAGTTCGACCCTGATATCATAATTCCTGACAAAGATAAGTGCATAGCTGATGGGGCGATAGCTCTCTACAAAGGTATGAAGGACAACTGGCGCATCAATTACCTTGGAGGAGTGGCAAAGCACTTCGGATTTGACATCTTCACACCGATCAAAGATCTCACGGACTACCAATATAACGCCCTCATGTACGGTTCTTCCGAGACTATGAAGTTTGAGATGGTGATGAAGAACGGTGACGCACGTTGGACACATAAGGGAGAATGGGAGGGTTTGATACCCCAATCAGACAGACTCTACAAACAGACGGACTCAGACTATAGAAGAAGAGACCTGGAACGCTTTATGCGAATCTCTTATTGTCCTGGTTGCGGCGGTAAACGATTGAAGGAGAAGATACTTTCTGTAAAGATTGCGGATATGTCGATTGTGGATATAACCGATATGTCAATAAAGGAATGCCTTGCCTTCTTTAAAGGAATCGCACTCTCTGAAAAGGAGGAGGAGATAGCAAGACAGATATTAAAAGAGATTAAGGAGAGGCTCGATTTTCTTGACAAAGTCGGACTTAATTACCTGACACTCTCAAGAAATGCCGGTACACTCTCAGGCGGTGAAGCTCAGAGGATACGACTTGCCACACAGATAGGATCGAATCTTATGGGTGTCCTCTACATCCTGGATGAGCCTTCTATTGGCCTACATCAGCGTGACAACAAAAAACTTATTGACACACTCCATAGATTGCGAGATCTGGGAAATACTCTAATCGTTGTCGAGCATGATGAAGAGACGATAAGGCACGCCGATTATGTGATAGACATGGGTCCGGGAGCAGGTCTTCATGGTGGTGAAATAGTTGCATCCGGCACACCAAAAGAGATAGAAGAAGATCCAAAATCACTTACAGGTCAATACCTTTCGGGAAGACTGAGTATTGATCTACCTGCGAATGTGATGAGGTCGGATCAGTTCATAAGGTTGAAAGGATGCAAGGAACACAACCTGAAGGGGATAGATGTTGAGATTCCGATAGGTGTTCTCACACTCATCACCGGTGTTTCAGGTAGCGGAAAATCGACACTGATATACGAGATTCTCTACAAAGGCCTCATGAAGAAGCTTCATAACTCAAGAGATAGACCGGGAGAACATGAATCGATAGATTTTGATTCCGAGATAGACAAGGTTATTGTGATAGATCAAAGCCCAATAGGAAAGACACCAAGAAGTAATCCGGCAACCTATACAAAGGTCTTCGACGAGATAAGAAAGCTCTTTGCACAGACACCAGAAGCAAAAATTAGGGGATACAAACCCGGCAGGTTCTCCTTCAACATCAAAGGTGGGAGGTGCGATGCGTGCCAGGGAGATGGCCTCATCAAGATTGAGATGAACTTTCTTCCGGACATCTACATCGAGTGCGAGGAGTGCAAGGGTAAGCGTTACAACAAAGAGACTCTTGAGGTGACTTATAAGGGTAAGACGATAGCAGACGTTCTTGATCTGAGTGTTGAAGAGTCTTTGCAGATATTTGAGAATATTCCGGCGATTAGAAACAAACTCAAGACGCTCTCAAAGGTAGGGCTTGAGTATATAAAACTGGGTCAGAGTTCGATCACCCTTTCAGGTGGAGAAGCCCAGAGAATAAAGCTCACAAGAGAGCTATCCAAGAAGAGCACGGGAAGAACTCTATATCTTCTCGACGAACCGACGACAGGCCTGCACTTCCATGATGTGAAGAAGCTGATCGATGTCCTATCTAGCTTGGTGGGGAAGGGCAACTCCGTTGTCGTTATCGAGCACAACCTGGAGGTGATTAAATCGGCAGACTACATAATCGATCTTGGGCCCGAAGGAGGCGATATGGGTGGAGAAGTTATCGCAACCGGAACACCTCGTGAGGTCTCGCAAAATGATGATAGTCACACGGGAGCGATCTTAAAAGAAATATTCTCAGAAGATGGATGAGCCTGACATGATAGATGTATGCACGCTTCCGGAGGGGCCCGGATGTTACATATACAGTGATTCGAGGGGGAATGTGATATATGTTGGCAAAGCAAAGAACATCCGAAAACGTGTCAGTAGCTACTTTCAGAAGAACAACCACGATGCAAAGACGGCAAGTCTCGTAGAGAAGATAGCCTCTGTTGATTTTATTGCAACCGATAGCGAGATAGAGGCGCTTATCCTTGAGAATACCTTGATCAAACGGTACCAGCCGAAGTACAATATCAACCTGAAAGACGCAAAGACATACGCATACATAAGGCTTACCGAAGAGAAGTTCCCACGGCTTCTTATTGCAAGAAAGAAGAGTGGAAGAGGAACATTTTATGGCCCTTTCGTCTCGGCACACGAGCGCGACTATATCTTGTGGTTTCTGAAGAAGACATTCATGATCAGGACCTGCAAGAAAATGCCCAAGAACCCCTGCCTTAGGCACCATATCGACCTTTGTAATGCACCATGTGCAGGACTCATAACAAGGGAAGAGTACAACGAAAATATTGATAAGATCAGAATGATCCTCTCCGGAAGCACAAAAGAGCTTGTAAAAGAGATGGAGGTTGAGATGAAGAGGGCTTCTGAAGAGCAACGATATGAAAAGGCCCTCGAACTAAGAGACCAGATTGAAGCGATTAAGAGATTGAGCGAAAGACAGAATATGCAGCGTCAGAAGAGATATGATGAAGATATTTTGAACTACAGAATCGAGGACGAGAAGGTCTACCTAATGCTATTCAACATCTACAAAGGGACACTTGAGAGCAAGAACGAGTTTGTATTTGATTACAATAGTGATTTTCTGGATGAGTTTCTGATCCAGTACTACTCAGAGCATGACGTACCTTCGGAAGTTATAGTCCCACAAGATCTCGCTGATTCGATGAAGAGTTTTCTTGAGGAGAAGAGGGGAGGTAAAAAGGTGAGGATAACAGTTCCGAAGAGGGGAGAGAAGAGAGAGCTTATGGAACTTGTACTTAAGAATATCGAGGTAAGCTTCTTTGCAGGAAGTAAAAAGTCAACCGAGCTTGGGAAGCGTCTGAGGCTAGAGGAGACGCCCTCGGTCATAGAATGCTTCGACATATCCCATCTTTCGGGAACTTCAACCGTAGGATCGATGGTTCAGTTCAGAAATGGAATACCAGACAAGGACAATTACAGAAGGTTCAAGATCAAGACGGTCGAGGGAATAGATGACTTTGCAGCGATTGCTGAGGTTGTTAGAAGGAGATATACTCGCCTCAAAAGAGAGGATACCGAGCTACCGAATTTGGTGATAATTGATGGTGGTAGAGGGCAGCTCAACTCAGCGATAAGAGAGATCAAAAAACTCGGTCTGAAGATTCCTGTGATCTCAATTGCAAAGGAGTATGAGGAGATCTATCTACCCGATAGCCCAACCCCACTGCGTCTACCAAGAGATGATACGGCACTCAAGTTTGTTCGTGAGATACGAGATGAAGCACACAGATTCGCACTGAAGTACAACAGGCAGCTTAGGGGAAAGGAGATGATAAGATGAAAGAGTTCAGACTGATGACGGATCTTGAACCGAAGGGGTCCCAGCCCGAAGCGATAAAAAAGCTTGTCGAGGGCATCGAAGCAAAAAAGAGGTATCAGACACTTCTTGGTGTTACCGGTTCAGGAAAGACTTTCACGATGGCCAACGTTATCGAGAAGGTCCAGAAACCGACACTTGTCTTCGCTCATAACAAGACACTTGCTGCACAGCTATTCAGTGAGTTCAAGGAGTTCTTTCCTGAGAACAGGGTCGAGTACTTCGTCTCGTATTATGACTATTACCAGCCCGAATCGTACATTCCTCAGAAGGATCAATACATCGAAAAAGATGCCGACGTCAATCCAAAAATTGAGCAGATGAGGCTTGCTGCTACTGCTTCACTGCTCTCAAGAGAGGATGTTATCGTCGTTGCCTCTGTCTCATGTATCTACAGCGTAGGTAGTCCACTAGAGTATGAAGGACTGGGAGTAGAGGTATCGGTAGGCGACAAGATCAGAAGAAATGATATCTTGAGATCACTTGTCGGGATACAGTACGAGAGGAATGATTCTGAACTTATTCCAGGCAGGTTCAGGGTAAAGGGAGATACGATAGATCTGATTCCCGGATATTACAACAACATTATACGAATTGAGATGTTCGGTGACGAGATAGAGAAGATCCAGGAGTTGCACAAGGTCACCGGTGAGGTAGTTGAGGCCTTCGATCACTACTTTATATTCCCATCAAAGCATTTTGTGATAGCAGAAGATAAAAAAAGGTTTGCAATTGAATCCATTAGAGAAGAACTTGAAGAACGTCTGCCCATGATGGATATGATAGAAGCCCACCGCTTGAAACAGAGGACACTCCATGACATTGATATGATGGAAGAGACAGGATACTGTAAAGGAATTGAGAATTATTCACGACATTTTGATATGCGAAAGGAGGGGGAAAAGCCCTTCTGTCTTCTAGATTACTTCCCAGATGACTTCCTGATGTTCATCGATGAGAGCCACAGAACCATCCCACAGGTCCACGGGATGTACAACGGCGATTACGAGAGGAAGAAGATGCTTGTGGATTACGGTTTCAGGCTCCCAAGTGCTCTTGACAACAGGCCGCTAAAATATGATGAGTTCGAAGAGTTTATGCGAAATGTGATATTTGTCTCGGCAACACCTGGAAATTACGAGATGAGGATATCAGCTCAGGTTGTCGAGCAGATAATAAGGCCCACGGGACTGGTCGATCCGCCTGTCGAGATAAGGAGTACGGATGGGCAGATAAACGATATCTTAAAGGAGATCGATGCCACCGTAAAGCGAGGTGAGCGGGTGATCTTGACTACGCTTACAAAGAGGCTCGCTGAAGAACTATCGGAGTATCTAGCAGAGAAGAAGATCAAGACCAGATATCTTCACTCGGAGATCGACACCCTCGAGAGGACTGAGATCATCAGGCAGCTGCGTCTCGGAGAGTTTGATGTGATTGTAGGAATCAATCTACTGAGGGAAGGAATTGATATTCCTGAAGTCGGTTTTATCGGAATACTTGATGCGGATAAGGAGGGTTTCTTGCGTGATGCAAGAAGCCTAATTCAGATAATCGGAAGGGCTGCAAGAAACGTCAATTCAAGGGTTGTATTATATGCGGATAAGACCACGGAATCGATAAAAGAAGCGGTGAGTGAGACCGAGAGGAGAAGGAAGATTCAGATGGAGTACAACCGTGAACATAACATCACTCCCACAACCATCGTCAAGGCGGTCAAAGAAAAGGTCGTGGAAGTGAAGGATGTCAAACATATCCCGAAGAAGGACATTCCAAGGATCATCGTGGATCTTGAGGTGCAGATGAAGAAAGCAGCGGATGATCTTGATTTTGAGACGGCTATTATGCTGAGGGATAGGATAGGGAGGTTGAAGCAGGAGGTACAAGGGTAGAGGACGGGTACACAAGAAAAGGAGTTGGGTGCATTCATGGTGACTTTGGTTGGGTATTTAGTTTGTCTTTTTCTTTTCAAACCGAAGTTTATCTCTCTTTCTTATGAATCCCAATCGCATTTCGGCAACTATTGTTATCCAAAGAATCGGCCAAAAAAGTCTATGATTGGGTTTAATATTACCTCTGCCATTCCAAGGACAGAGTTTCCAGATTCTTCTTGAGGGACAAGAGGGGTCGGCGTGGTCGTAGGCGTAGGTACTGGAGTGGATGCGGGTGTTGG
>JAXHTN010000116.1:0-6553 GCA_034190145.1 Halobacteriota archaeon
GGATAGCCCTAAACTTAATAAGCCTCTTTGACTTATCCATCAACTTCTTTCTTCTATCGGATACTTTATCAGAACCTGGATACGTCTGGGCTACGAATTTTTCCTTTTTATCTGCCATTTTAATCACCTAAATCTCATTTTTTATGCTCTCTGCCGCCTCTGCAACCTGTTTCATCGGATCCTTAAATACAGGTAAATTGTCAGCCAGTAGGTAGTAAAGTCCTGATGTGGTTGTTGGTTTGAATATCTGAGTTCCTGCATCAAGGCACATACCGGCAGCTATACACGGTGTGAGTGAACCTGATGTTGATCTAGCAATAACATGCTCTAGCGAGAATGCACCTGGTCCTGCACCACCATAAATACCATGTGTGTAGAACTGATAACCAAGACCAGTTCCCATCAATCTACCGGAATCCGGATCGGGCAGTCCTCCTGCTTCAAAAGCAAGCATATCCGGAAGATATCCCAAAACCGCACTCGCAGTCTGAACGGATCTTGATCCCCCACTGTTGACACAGACGGCAGCCATCATACATGCTGTTGTATATGCATTGTACTTAGGGAAATCAGGTGTGTTCCATAATTTGTATCCTGATGGTTGTGTGTATGGGTAAGAGTTTGGTGGCTTCTCGATAATACCATCCTCATATGCCCTCCTCATCATAGAAACAAGGACATCTCTTGCCGTACCACCACGGTTTTCCTTGATTAAGTCCAGTACAAGGTTATTCGCGTTGAATCCCTGATAAGCAGACATTAGAAGCTGGTTTCTCTCATACCATCCGACATTATCACCCATCTCGCATTCTCCACCCTGCTCCAGTATAGTTGCAAGAGCTGCTGCATGTAGCGTTCTGTTGTTAGAAAGTGCGACTATATGATTGATCATGATAGACTTAAGCCCGACACCTATTCCTTCAAGCGCTGTTACATATTTCAATAGCGGCGATACAGGATTACCTGGCTGTGGAGTTGTCGTCTGTGGGTACCTGCCCCATAAGCATCCTTTTAGCATACCCAGTCTGTGAGGGTTATCAACTGGAGATAAATTTGCAAGTTTTGCGACTATCTGTCCCACTGCACCCACAACGTTTGTAAAGGCGCAACTGTAATCTGCTGACCTTCTTAACATCTCTTCTGCAACCTGAACGACGATTGAGTTACCATCTTCAAGCACCATGATATTTGTTCCGTCGTCCTCCTTTATCTGAACCATCTTCTTAATATCGTCAGCAATTGCCCCCGCATTCTCTACCAGGTCGACCTCAAAGCCGTACCATGGCATCTTCACCTCATCTTGACCAACAAGCGTTGCGTATCCAGCCCGGCCATCCCGAAGCATACCCTCTAACTTCTTCAGATCTACCACAACCGTCCTCTTCATTGTGACGTAGACCTCACCCATATAAGGGTTCTTTAGTGGGCTGAGTGCTTCTATTGGGATGTCCTCCGCAAGCACCTTACCTTCATCACTATACAAATCAACCTTATCCTCATATTTCATAATAGATCATTCGGAATTATATTCGATTAGACTTAAACCTTTCTATAATTCATAGGCAGGTAAATGTGGGCATAATTCACCATCAGTACCACCAAAACAGAAAGGTATTTAGTAAGGGAAATTATAATAAACGGAGTCATGAAAAAAGAAGGTTTGTGATTGGGCCCGTAGCTTAGTCTGGTCAGAGCGCCCGGCTCATAACCGGGCGATCGTGCGTTCAAATCGCATCGGGCCCATACTATGGAACAAGAAAAATCCTTCCTTTGACCTTGACTATTGGCACTTCTTTACACTCGGTTTCTTTGAAGAACTTAGGTTTTTTGAGTGTGATGGTCTTGTATGTATCGGGATCTAGTATATCAATTTCACTCTCATATACGGTACAAAGTACAGCATTAATAGAGTCGTCTATTTTAGCTAAAATCTCCGAATTGGATACCTTACTACGGCTTAAGCTGAAATCACACCCATCCATCAGATCAATTCCAGTAACCTTCTTCTCATACCGCTTGATCAGTGCAACTCTCTCATTTATCCGGACAATATCACCCCTCGTAAACTTCGGTAGCCTAACAGAGAAAGTGACTCTATATAGCTTCCGACCATCCTTATTACCGACAAGCTTGGACGACTCTGATGTAGAGACCCCGAATCTATCAGATATCGATCTAGCTATCTGTTTTGCTGATGCCATTGATCCGACATATATATCAATGCCCTCTTTTAAGGTCAAAACCTTAGATATAAAAGCTAGCCTATCACCCTCTTTTAATCGGTCTATCAACTCATAGGCCATATCTGCACATATATTTGTCTCCTTTTGGGTAGGATACCTACCGTCTGCTCTGATCTGAATGATCCCCTCGTGATAACCGGAGGAAATCCTGCTACAACGGTCACAACTCTCTTTTTTTATCCTGATCTCAATTTCACCATCTTCACTGATGTCAAGACTCTTTACTTTTGCCCTGACAATAAAATAAACATTGATTATCCTTTCTTGAATCAGGGGATCAACAGAAAGTGTTATAGATTCGGCTTCAGGATGAATTGCAATGCTTTCTTCCACCAATGAGAAGATTAATTCATTAATATCTTTTTCAATCCAAGTTCCCTTCCTATAGACGGAGTCACAGGTTGGACAGGTGACAGCATGTACAACATTTGGGAATTCGATTAATCTTACCCCATCGATAAAACAGTCTTTACAGAGCCCGTCATAAAGCTCTTCGACATCCTTTCCACAGACTGGGCAAAAGAGAGATACCATGATTAATGAATAATAGCAAGAGACACTCTATAAATAGTTTTATGTTATATCTGACATAATGAAAAGACATGAGTGATGAGAGTATCAGCTTGGAAGAGCTGGATGGCGTAGGTCCAGCAACAGCAGATAAGCTGAGAGAAGCCGGTTTCAACTCCTACGAGGTAATTGCTGTTTCATCCCCCTCAGAACTTGCTTCAGTTGCTGAGATAGGTGAAGCAACTGCATCAAAGATTATAAATTCGGCCCGAAAAGCTGCTGATATCGGCGGTTTTGAGACAGGAGATCAGATATTCGAGAGAAGAAAACTTGTACAGAAGCTCTCAACCGGATCTGAGGCACTCAATGGGCTATTGGGTGGCGGCATAGAGACACAATCCATCTTTGAGTTTTATGGAGAGTTTGGTAGCGGGAAGACGCAAGTAGCTCACCAGTTAGCAGTAAATGTTCAATTGCCTGAAGGCGAAGGAGGACTTAATGGTTCTGCGATAATCATTGATACTGAGAATACATTCAGGCCAGAGAGGATAAAGCAGATGACGGAAGGTGTAGGTCTCGAGTATGAAGAGGTACTCAAGAATATACATGTTGCACGTGCTTACAACTCGAATCACCAAATCTTGCTCATGGAACGTGCGACTGATCTTGCCAAAGAGCTGAAAAAGACTGATAAGCCTGTAAGGCTCCTCATTGTAGACTCAGTGACCGCTCATTTCAGGGCTGAATACGTGGGTCGTGGGACGCTTGCAGATAGGCAGCAGAAGATAAATAAACACCTTCATGACCTCATGAAATTCGCGGACCTTTTCAATTCAGTTATTATGGTAACAAATCAGGTAATGTCAAAACCGGACGCTTTCTTTGGGGATCCGACAAAGCCGATAGGTGGCCATATTCTCGGTCATACGGCAACTTTCAGAATTTACCTTAGAAAATCAAAAGGAGAAAAACGTATAGCAAGACTCGTCGATTCACCAAATCTACCAGAAGGTGAAGCCGTATTCTCCGTGCTTGAGGAGGGGCTAAGAGATTAGATGTCAACGATCGCTGAGAAGATACTTGGTGGCGATTCGGAAGAGATCGTCGAGAGAGAAGTCGATTATATAATGGTCAATGACGTCACAGGCGTACCTGCATTCGAGGTATTCGAAGAATTCGGTGTTAAACCGAGGGTTGAGAAGATAGTTGTTATACAGGATCACTATGTCCCAAATAAAGACGTACCATCGGCTATTCAGGCAAAAGCCCTGAAGGTCTCTGCAAAGAAATACGGGATCAAAAACTACTATGAGATCGGAAGAGGCGGGGTCTGTCACCAGGTTATGATTGAAGATGGTTTTGCAGCACCCGGTAGGCTGATCATTGGTGCCGACTCTCACACATGCTCATACGGTGCGCTTGGAGCATTTTCCACAGGTACAGGTTCTACAGAGGCAGCCTGTGCAATGGCAACGGGAAAACTTTGGTTCAAGATACCTGAGACTCAGAAATTTGTCGTAAACGGGAAGATGAATGGTCATGTTTCGGGAAAGGACATCATTCTTCATATTATTGGGGACATCGGAGTTTCAGGGTCATTATATAAATCGCAGGAGTTCTATGGAGATACAATAGATGCTTTGGGCGTATCTGATAGGATAAGTATCTCAAATATGGCTATTGAATCCGGTGCAAAGGCAGGGATAATTCCTCCAAATGAGAAGGTATTTGAGTTCTTAAAGGGTAGAGTGAGAGGAGAATATAATCCGGTTTATGCCGGAGACGATGCAGAATACGTCGATACCTATGAATATGATGCAAAGGATATACTTCCAACAGTCTCTGCCCCATTCCTACCGTCAAATACTGCTCTGGCCTGTGAAGTTGATATTCCAATAGATCAAGCTTATTTAGGATCATGTACAAATGGTAGGATAGAAGATCTGCGCATTGCAGCAGAGATCCTTAAAGGTAAGAAGGTACATCCTGATGTAAGGATGCTTGTGGTTCCTGCGTCAAAGAAGGTCTATGATCAGGCGCTGAGTGAGGGTCTTTTCAAGATATTCTCTGATGCCGAAGCATTCATCTCAGGTCCGACCTGTGGAGCATGTCTCGGAGGATATATGGGAGTCCTTGCACCTGGAGAAGTATGCATAAGCTCAACAAACAGGAACTTTATAGGGCGTATGGGTCACAAAGACTCTAAAGTGTATCTGGCCAGTCCGGCTGTGGTTGTGGCGTCTGCAATTCGCGGAAAGATAACTGATCCGAATCAATTATAGCGGTATAAAAGATGAGTATCAAACAGATAGAAGGCGGAATATGTGCGGTTGATGGTGTAAAGGCTTGGGGTATAAAAGAGGACGGTAAAGGCCTCGCCCTCATAGTTGGGAGTGGAAATGCTGTTGGAGTCTTCACCGAGAACAAGATCGAGGCTGCACCTTTGGCTGTTACCAAGGAGAACCTTAAGTCTGGCAGGATATCTTCTATCATTGTTAACAGTGGGAATGCCAACTCCTATACTGGGAATAGGGGCGTCATGAACGCAAAGTATATGACAAAGATGGTTGGAGATGTCCTTAGTATAGATCCCGGATCCGTAGCTGTTGCTTCTACCGGAATAATCGGTAAACAACTTGATATTCCACTTATTGAAAGGCAGTTCAACGAAATTATACCTAAGATGGAGAGAACACCAGTTGCAAGTGATGCATGTGCAAAAGCGATTATGACCACTGATAAGGTCAAAAAAGAGGTCGCAATTGAGCTTGATAATGTGCATATTGGCGCCATAGCCAAGGGTTCGGGTATGATCGAGCCAAAGATGGGTACAATGCTCGCATTCATATATACCGATGCGAAGATTGATACCGATACGATGATGAGGTGCCTCAAATCTGCCGTCGACAAATCCTTTAATATGGTTGTTGTGGATGGCGACACCAGTACCAATGATATGGCCCTTCTCGTTGCTACCGGACGCAATGGTGAGATCGAGGAGAGTATATTTCAGAAAGGTCTAGACTTCGTATGTACGCGTCTTGCAAGAATGATCGCAAAGGATGGTGAAGGGGCAACAAAGCTTATCACGTCACGGGTAACAGGGGCAAAGAGTGAAGAAGACGCCCGAAATGTCGCAAAAGCGATCGTGAGATCAAATCTCGTTAAATGTGCTATATATGGAGAGGACGCCAATTGGGGGCGTGTGATCTGTGCAATTGGAAATGCATCGGCAGATATCGATCCCAACAAGATTTACCTAAGAATAGGTAATGGAGAAGAGTTGGTGGGGTTTGTCGAGGGTGGTACTATAATAGAGATGAGGTCCCCTGAGACGATAAAGAGGGTTATGAAGGGGAAGACGATCCTCATAGGTGTCGATCTGGGCATGGGTAAGAGCAGTGCTGTTGCATGGGGATGTGATATGACTGATGAGTATGTCAGGATCAATGCCAAGTACTCGACATAGATACTTTTCAACTGAAGTCTAGAAGTCGCTTCCCTTCAGATCTATTTCTATATATTTATAATAAAAGCGCATAGACCTTTTAAAAAACTCAATCTGTGATCAAATGCCCATCAATATCTTCGTAAGCTCCCGGATGAAAGAAGGATCTATCGAGAAAGAGAAGAGGGATCTTGTAAAAGAGGCGATTGAAGAGTTAGGTCCTAATTTCAGACCGATTCTATTTGAGTACGAGCCTGCCAGTCCGAAACATATAAAGGATTGGTGGAGAGACAAGATAACAGAAGAGGATACACGTTTTCTCATCCTTATTCTGAATGATACGCTTTCTGCC
>JAXHTN010000117.1:0-6446 GCA_034190145.1 Halobacteriota archaeon
TAAGCACCATATGATATAGGCTGATCAATACTACCACTCTGTGGTTCTAATCTATCTCCATAACTCTCAATCTTCCAAGTCTTTCCTCTTTTAAACAAAATCGTATCACCAGGTTCAAAACAAATAAACTCTGCGTCTACTCCATCTCTTCCGATGTCAAGAAGATAGAACCCCGGATTCTTCTCCCTCTCCCCGAAGCCCATCCTCTCTGTCGCACCCGGGATAATGACTGTCTTATCCTCGATTTTGAAGATTCTGTTGTCGTGAATATGACCTGAACATATCAAGTCTGCGCCCAATTCTGTTATCGTCTTTCTTGATATGACCGGATCCTTTGATCTGTATGAGACATGGCTCTCGATTCCGTAATGAACCAGAAGTATATTAATATCTCCAGACTCACCAAACACTTTTCCTTCAAGCGGGTCTTGATCTTCAAGTGTCGGATCAACTGATATACCACCGACGACGACCTCAAACCCACCCATAATCACCTTCTGGGTCTCGATAGTATCAGTATCGGAGAATAACTTTGCATGACCCTGGGCCTGAAATATCCTTTGTGGCGCCGCACCTCCTGAAGCACCGCGCATCTTGGGCATGTCATGTGTCCCTGCGATCATGTAAGCCCTTATGCCTTCGTCGTAGAGTTCCCTCAATCTCTGGGCCACTCGTATTATCGCTTGATTCTTCGGGTTTGGCATATCAAATAGGTCTCCCGCATGAAGATACAGATCCACCCTCTCCCGAATTGCAGTATCCACAGTCTCATCGAAGTTCCGGCTCAGTATTGCACGCCTCTTCTCGAGTTGATCGGGACGCATAGTACGGTAATGCTTATTCAGGTGATTATCCGCAGTTAATACGGCCTTAACCGTCATCTACGACTCCTCTGATACTGCCGTCCTACCCAACTCAAACCCCTCATTTAATGCTTTCAGATTCAGATCCTCTGTACCTTTTGGTATCTGATCCAGAAGTGCTCTTTTAACCGAGCCTAGTGAGACCACACCGGTTATAGCAGATATTGCGCCGAGCATAACAACATTTGCAACAAGTTCCCTTCCAAGCGAAGATGCCGTGGCTGTTGCCGGTATCACGTAAAATTTGTTGTTCTTTGGTCTGCTTCTAACCGTGCCAGGGTCAAGTATTGTGATTGTCTCTTTCTTCACGTCATATCCATACTTATCAAAAGCTGATTCTGATGTAAGAACAAGAATATCCGGTAGGCCTATCTGAGGAAAGAGTATCTCTTCATCTGATATCTTCACTTCTGCTCTTGAGTCTCCACCCCTTACAGCGGCATCACAAGTCTGTGTCTGAGCTGCGAATAGAACGTCATCTCGCTTCTTCTCAAGTTTACTATCACTCATAGATACCGATTTTGTCTCGTATATCGAAGCAGCCCTCGCAAGGACTATACTCGCAAAGACAAGGCCTTGTCCTCCCGATCCCGCAAGCCTGATATCATAAGTACTCATCTTCCCTCCTCAAGTAACTTCAAGTAAGACTTACGGTTAACATCCCTAAAGATACCTGTGGTGATCTTACCTTCAATATTCAGATCAAGGGGATGAAGGGATGCTAATGGGTCTTCGGCTTCATCTTCTGCGTTTATGGGGATCGAGTTCTCTTTGAGCCATTTCATATGGGTCCTTGGATCCTTAAGTTTGTTCATCTTCCCGAGATGTGTAGGGCATGATGAGATGACTTCAACAAAGGAAAAACCATCCTTTTTTAGTGCAAGCTCAACCGATCTACTCAACTGTTTCACATGCCTAACGGTCCATCTCGCGACGAAGTTAGCACCTGCAGTCGATGCGATTGCTGCAAGGTCGAAAGGATAATCCAGTTTACCGAATGGGCTTGAGGCTGACATAAAACCATGTGGTGTTGTTGTCGATTCCTGCCCTCCGGTCATCCCATAGATGTTGTTGTTGACGCATATCACCGTCAGGTCCATGTTTCTCCTGCATGAGTTGATGAAATGATTACCGCCTATTGCACCTAGGTCACCGTCTCCTGTGATTACTACAACATTCAGATCAGAATTTCCGAGCTTGATTCCTGTAGCAAATGTAAGTGCGCGACCATGGGTTGTATGAATCGAGTCACTGAAGATGTAACCCGGTATTCTGGAAGAGCAACCTATTCCCGAGACAAAGACCGTCTTATCAAGATCGAGATCAAGACTAGAAAAGGCTTCATAAAGGCAGTTCATAACAATTCCATTACCGCAACCGGCACAGAACATGTGAGGCCACCTATCCATCCTGAAGAACTGGGACTTCTCCATCAGATCACCCCCATCTTATGTATCCTGGACAAAATCTCTTGTGGTGTGTGTACCTCTCCACCAACTTTTGAGAAGAACTCAATCCTATCGCACCCCGCCTTTCTTGAAAACCTCTCAACTTCCCTTACCATCTGTCCTTCATTCATCTCAAGGACCAGGACCGCCCTCGCATCGCCAGCAACCTCCATCATATCCTCTTCGGGAAAGGGCCAGAGGGTGATGAGTCTCAAAAGCCCAATATCTTCATTTTCTCTTACGACCTGTTGGGCGGCGCGGGAAGGCGGACCGTAGGCCACAATGAACACCTTTGCTTCTGGATTCATTATCTGGGTTTTGCATATCTTATCTCTATTTAGGTCGATCTTGTCGATTATCCTTCTCAGAAGATCTTCCTGGACCTCAAAATCGCTGGGTGTCGGATATCCTACGATGTTGTGGGTGAGCCCTGTAATATGGGCTCTATTGCCGCGTCCGAAGACGGGAAACGGTGGAACAAGCCCAACGGAATCGAAAGGAAACGAGACATTACCATCCTTAAATATTGCACGCGTCTCAATTTCTTTATCTTCATTTATTGTAACTTTTTCTCTCATGTGTGCAGTCATCGCATCGGAGAGGATTATAACAGGTGTACGGTACCTCTCGGCAAGGTTGAAGGCATCAATTGCAAGATCATAGCAATCCTGAACCGAGCTTGGCGCGAGGGCAATTATACTATGGTCACCATGAGTTCCCCACCTGGCCTGCATCGTGTCCCCTTGTGATGGCATAGTTGGCTGGCCTGTTGATGGCCCACCTCTCTGCATATCAACGATCACAACGGGTGTTTCGGTCATTATCGCAAATCCAATATTCTCTTGCATCAGGCTGAAACCGGGGCCCGATGTAGCAGTCATTGCTTTTTTTCCCGTCCACGAAGCACCAATTACGGAACCAATGGAAGCAAGCTCATCCTCCATCTGTATGAATACACCTCCCACCTCCGGCAGCCGGTGGGCCATCCTCTCAAGAATTTCTGTCGATGGCGTTATTGGATATCCTGCGAAAAATCTGCATCCACCAGCTATTGCACCCTCTGCAATTGCCTCATTACCCTGAAGAAACTGATAGGTTGGCTCACTCATTCTCATCAACCGCCTTTACTGAACTAATTGCCTGATCAGGACATGATAGCTCACATAATGAACATCTTGGTTCTTTACCCTCTTTTACTCTCTTGAAATCAAGACATTCATCGATATTTTTTATAATCGGGACTTTATACCCCCTTTTTGATACCTCTATTCCCTCGGAATAAACATCTTTCGGACAGATATCAACACACAAATTACATCCTTTGCAGTAGTCCTCGTTTATCCTTTTCATGACTTTTCCTTCATCTGAGTTTAATATCTTTAAGAAATTGTATTTTTGGTTTTGATCTATTGGTAGTCCTGTAAGGCTGTAAACTTGTGATAGAATTCAGATGCGTTCAATGAGGCCATTTTTTGCATATTGATTGATTTTATTTTTAAAAATATTTTGGAAAGATACTCAAATTGCTTAAATAAAGCTATTAGGAGTGAAAATTCAAAAATTCTTCTCCCGAATAAAGATAAAAAATTTAGGATATTAATACTACGTCATATTACCGGATAAACCAATAAACCTCAAAAAACTTGATAGTTTTTACATAACAAGTTGAGGAGCAGAATGCTCCTCCCTAATATCCCGCCTCCCGGATTCGAACCGGGGACATTGCGGTGTCTGCAAGTGTGGAATTGTGCGCCCTTTGCGCATGAACATACTACAGCCGCACACTCTGCCAGACTGAGTTAAGGCGGGACCTATCAACATCATGTGCGGAATCATACTTATTATTTTCCTATCATATCTCGTTTCGTTAAAACAAATATATTTATATATCATGATATAACTGTATGTAGAAGGTGTAACAGTAATGACAACAGCGTGGGATCGTTTTGTATGTCCCCTGTAGGGACTCAAAGTTTTTTTCCGGTCGATTGTACAGTGCGCATAATAGTGTTTTTGGCAATTTTTTAGGGTATAAAGCATTTTATCAAAGGAGTAGATGATATGGCTAAGATTAGTGGAGCAAAGGCGATGTTAAAGAGCCTGAAAGATGAAGGTGTGGAAGTTATATTCGGATATCCGGGCGGTGTTGTACTGCCGCTTTATGATGAGTTGTTCGTCTCGGATATCAGACACATCCTGGTTCGTCATGAGCAGGGTGCAGCACATGCAGCAGATGGATACTCAAGGGCGACTGGAAAGGTGGGAGTCTGCCTGGCAACCTCAGGACCCGGGGCTACAAATCTTGTAACTGGTATAGCCAATGCATATATGGATTCAATACCGATTGTTGCTATAACCGGTCAGGTGGCCACTTCCATGATAGGAAATGATGCATTCCAGGAAGCAAACATCACCGGAATAACCATCCCTGTAACAAAGCATAATTATCTGGTAACGGACGGTAATGAGCTTCCGAAGATAATCAAAGAAGCGTTTCATATTGCCTCAACAGGAAGGCCTGGACCTGTCCTAATAGATATACCGACGGACGTCTTCAAGAATGAGATTGATTATAAGGTACCAAAGAGCGCGAATGTGACTGGTTATAAACCCAAGACTAAGGGGCATTCGATGCAGATTAAGAGGGCTTCCGAGTTGATCAAAAAATCACACTCACCCCTCATATTTGCAGGTGGAGGGGTAATCACATCAGGTGCCCATAAAGAGCTTACTAGGCTTGCTGAGCGGATAGGTGCACCGGTTACTACTACGCTTATGGGTAAAGGTAGTTTTCCTGAGACAAGTCCTCTATCACTTGGGATGCTGGGTATGCATGGGACAAAATATGCTAACTATGCAATGTCGGCAACAGACCTTATAGTTGCAGTTGGTGTCAGATTTGATGACAGAGTCACAGGTAAGATCGATGAGTTTGCAAAGGGTGCAAAGGTAATTCATATCGATATCGATCCGGCAGAGATAGGAAAAGTAGTCAATGTCGACGTTCCCATAGTTGGTGATGCTAAAAACGTACTTGCTGAACTTCTTGAAAGAGTTGAGAAGTGCGATAATAAGAAGTGGGATGAGCAGATACATGATTGGAAGAGAGAAATGCCCCTCACTTACGAGGAGGATGGGCTCAAGCCGCAATATGTTGTTGAGCAGATCTATGAAGCTTGCCCTGATGCCATAATAACAACTGAAGTTGGACAGAACCAGATGTGGGCTGCACAATACTTCAAATATACCGCTCCTAGAACCCTTGTTACCTCAGGTGGTCTTGGGACGATGGGTTTCGGACTCCCATCTGCGATAGGTGCAAAGGTCGGGTGTCCGGATAGGACTGTATTTGATATTGCAGGTGACGGTAGCTTCATGATGAATTGTCAAGAACTGGCAACAGCAGTGGAGAATGATATTCAGATAAAGGTGATGATACTGAACAACGGATATCTTGGAATGGTGAGACAATGGCAAGAACTCTTCTATGGCAGGAGGTACTCCCACACCAATCTTGAGTCGAAGACAGACTTTGTTAAACTCGCCGAGGCTTTTGGAGCCATTGGCAAGCGGGTGACCAAGAAGGAAGATGTGAGGCCTGCAATTGAAGAAGCAATGAATATAGACAGACCCATTGTTATCGATTTTGTGGTCGATAGAGAGGAGAATGTCTTCCCGATGGTGCCACCAGGTGGCCTAATAAACGATATGTTGGGGTGATGAAGATGAAGCATACACTTGCAGTACTTGTTGATAATACACCGGGAGTAATGGCACGCGTATCCGGCCTCTTCAGCAGACGTGGATATAACATCGATAGTCTGTCGGTCGGGGTCACAGACGATCCCGAAGTGTCAAGGATGACGATTGTTGTTACAGGTGATGATCGGGTCTTGGATCAGGTCAAGAAGCAGCTTGGTAAACTGATAAATGTTACCAAGATCACCGACCTTCCCATCAACGATTCGGTCCAAAGAGAGCTTGTCTTAATCAAGGTCGGGGTTGGGGTCGATACCCGCTCCGAGATAATGCAGATAGCAGATAGTTTCAGGGCGAAGATAGTGGACGTCGGAAAGGATACTGTGACTATTGAGGTCACTGGTGATGAGGGCAAGATAAATGCAATAATCAAGCT
>JAXHTN010000118.1:0-6410 GCA_034190145.1 Halobacteriota archaeon
CTTGTTATGACGTTTCATAGCCCCCACCTGCCAAAGCGGATCAACGGATCCGAAGCCCATCTGGGAAGAATCGGTCAACTTCTTGAAGACTCCATGGGCAACTTCAACACTCCAGCCAATCAAATTTTTGGGACAGTTGGAGCAGGTCTGAACTCAGATACAAAGCAGATTACTGTCAAAAACACCGGAACACACAACGCAGCTGTGACAGCCGAGATGGCGGATGATGAATCTGGATTCTACACAGAGGTTTATGGCTCTATTATTGAACGGTGATAGTATTGATGACTTCTCAGAATCAATTCCAGCAGATATAACCGACTTTGAGTTCGCAGAGGAATTGCAACATCCTTGAGGTTCCGGATTGGGCAAGAGGCGAATACGAGGGCATTTTGCTCTTTGTTGCAGAGGTTGCTTGACGCCCTCCTCTTATTTTTTTATTGGGGGTATGAGATCGTGGAAGAAATTAGTTATGCCAATATATGGAAAGGCTCAAAATCATCCGCCTTTATAAATGGCAGAGCTGAATGAATGTCTATGAGAATTGATATTTTGGGCTTGATAACTTTATTGTTAATTATGGGAATCACGATGTTTTCTGGATGCATAGAAGAAGAGGAAGGAGTACTTACAGAAACACAACAAATGACTCCCTCACCCACATTAACTCAAGATAGGTCCTTCGCAACTGTAATAGATGTAATAGATGGGGATACCGTGAGACTGCAAAATGGTGATAAGGTCCGATTACTTGGGATCAATACACCGGAGAAGGGACAACCATACTACGAAGAGGCGACAGATAAATTGAAGGAACTGGTTGAAGGAAGAGAGGTACTATTGGAAGGAGATAGTGAGGATAAGGACAAATACGAAAGATTGCTTCGGTATATCTACGTTGAAGATACTTTTGTGAACTTAGAGTTGGTTAGAGGGGGATATGCTAATGTATATATCATGTCTCCAAACACCAAATATTCAGATGAATTAATAGAAGCAGAAGAAGGAGCAAAAAATGCTGGAAAAGGGCTATGGCAACAATCAGATGATTTCTCTGACTGTGTCGGAATTCTTTATTTTCACTGGAACGCAGATGAAAATGATTGCAATAACCTCAATGATGAGTATGTTTCATTCAAAAACACCTGCTCCGAGTCCATTGATATGACAGGATGGACTGTCCAAGATGAAGCTAACCATGTCTATACTTTTCCAGTATTTCCCCTTGCTAGTGACGCTACGGTTACGCTCTATACAGGTTCAGGGCCAGATACAATAGAAGAGTTATACTGGGGTAGCAGTGGGTATCCATGCAACGCAGTATGGAACAATGATGGCGATAAGCTCTATTTGAGGGATTTTTCCGGAAATTTGGTACTGAAATACAGTTATAACGGATTTTAGTAGTATTAATATATTGTGTGATTTTTCCCTTCTTCCAATTGCTATATCAATCAATTTTGTCATACTACTTTGTGAATATCTAGCCATAAGAGGCAAAGAGTATATGTAGGCGTATCTTCTGTCCATTTTTATTTTAAATATTCTTTAATATTTATAGAATGAATGGATCTATATAAAACATGTCACATATATTTATATAATTGTACTACATTATCTCTCAGATAGAATGGGTCAGTGGCCTATTTCGAAACGAAGGAGATGATTAATATGAATAGCTGTAAAAAGAAAAATAAATCGCTCAAATCAACCACGATTTTAAGTTTTTCAGCAATTTTTCTTGTCATAATTGTTGCTATGGCAGAAATTCCGGTCACAGAGGCAGTTAGCGAGCCCACTGTCTCAAAAACTGCATCGCCAATGGATATAAATATTGCAGGCAGTGGGTCAAATGAAGTAACAACAATTACTTTGACAGTTAATGGATCGGGAAATACTACAACAACAACCTTTCCAATGGATGTGGTTTTTGCTTTAGATAGTTCGGTAAGTATGGATTGGAATGATCCAACTGATTTACGTAAAGATGCATCAAAAAGCTTTGTAGATAAGATGGACTCTTCACTTGATAAGGCAGGTGTGGTTAGCTGGGATAATAATATCGATTTTGCTCTGGCTTTAACAAACAATTTTGCACAAGTAAAAGCAAAAATTGATGACGTAGATGAAGATGGAGGCACCAATCAAAATATAGGTTTAAATAGATCCATAGATTTATTGGACTCAAATCCCAGATCAGATAGTTCTGCGGAGGTTATAATCTTTTTAAGCAATGGTGAGGGGGCATACACAATTGCATCCGATGGAGGTCCTGCATCTGAGGCTGCCTTTAAAGGTTATGTGATATATTCCATAGGGCTCGGACCCACCCCGGCTACCGAAGCTCTAATGGACATGGCAGATGCAACTGGAGGGCAGTATTATCCATCACCAACTGCGGACAATCTTCAAGCAATATTTGATGATATTTACGAGGAGATTGTCACTGATACGATACCGTATAATGTGGATGTTATTGAAGTTACAGAAAGCTACATCATTGATGAAGGTTCATTCAGTAGAGCACCAGATAGTGTCAACACTGTTGGTGGAATTACTACTATTACTTGGAATAACATAGGTATGGGAGATGGCGATCCTGATCTTTCAGAAGATGAAACTGTTACTTTATCCTTTGAAGCAAAGTCGAGTCTGAGTGGAAACAACCTGGATGTGGGCGTCTTTGGATCTGCAGTTGTAAACTATGATGACAAGGATGGAAATTTTGCCGGTTCCGTAAATATCCCACAAGCACAAATTAATGTAAATGCGCCACCAATAGCAGATGCCAATGGGCCATATGAGGTTGATGAAGGTACGCAAATAACCTTTGATGCTTCTGGATCTGCCGACCCGGATGGGGATACACTATCGTACCGATGGGATCTTGATAACGATACTATTTGGGACACACCTTACTCTTCAGATCCAACAACTACCTTTACCTGGAATGACGATTATTCCGGAACTGTTGCAGTTGAGGTATTTGATGGTACACTAAATGCGACTGACACATCATCTGTAACAGTCAACAATGTGGAACCTGTCGTCAATGCCGGAGCCAATATCACTATCGATAAAGGAGAAACCTTCATTTCTTCAGGTTCCTTTACAGATCCTGGTTCTGACACATGGACTGCTACCGTGGATTATGGAGATGGCTCGGGAATTCAACCTCTAACACTTGTTGCAAAGACCTTTGACTTAAACCATGTGTATTCTGACGACGGAGTGTATATAGTTAATGTGACCGTGGAAGATGATGATTCCGGAATTGGAAGAGATACAGTGGTGGTAACGGTAATCAATACCATCCCTGTTGTTTATGCAGGAGAAAATGCAACAATAAATGAAGCAGATATTTACACATCTTCAGGTTCATTCACTGATACTAATTCTGACACATGGACCGCTACTGTGGACTATGGAGATGGATCGGGAATTCAACCTCTGACACTTAGTGAAAAGACCTTCAATCTAAGCCATGCCTATATTGATAACGGAGAGTACGAAGTTACTGTGACAGTGGAAGACAATGATTCGGGTATTGGAACAGATACAGTAATGGTAACAGTACTCAATGTACCACCTACTGTGAGTGTTGATATCGACATCTGTACAAATTGTAATGGTACTATTTTTGTGTGTGAGGCAGTGACCTTCATGGGGGGTGCCACGGATCCGGGATTAAACGATACATTCACGTTTGAATGGGACTTTGGCGATGGAACAAATACCACTCACACGGGCTTAGGACCTGGTGGTTCAGCAACAGATTTCGCAACTCATGCATTCAGTAATACTGGCGATTACACCGTTACCCTAAAAGTGACAGATAAAGATGGAGGCATAGGCATTGGTACAATCGATGTAAGCGTACACGGTGCCATGTGGCTTAAAGAATCTGCAATCTCAAAGCTTGAATCAGAAATGACAGGTATCAGATGGATTGACCGCGAAATTAATCAAACTATCTGTTATATTGAGAAAAGCTTAATGGAAGATCTATGGATTGACGAAACACATCTTAATCAAAAAAAGGGTGAAATTGTCTTCTTCAACGAGCATGACGCTGTGGAAAATATGCAAAGAAATCAGATGAAGTTCTGGATGCCGCAGGATATAAAAGATCTTTTCGAGGCTCTTTCTTCGGATCTTGTCTGCGCAGACGAGATATTAGCAAAAACCGCTATAGAGGAAGCGAAGGCATATTCTGGTGCCCATGATGGAGTCGACAGGGAGGTACGTCTGGCCGAAGTTTGTTTAAATGAAGCGTATGACGAACTTGACAACCCAATGGGAAAAGATAATGCAGTTCTTAAATTCAAACGCGCTTGGGAACATGCTCAAAGGGCAATAGCAATTGGTGAATCTATATAAGAAAATGGGGCAAATCATTTGCCCCCCTCTTCTCATTTTATACCATCTGTGTATCTAAGAAGACTATTCTAAAAGATCGGTCTTAATTATCTTCCAGTAACAATAGGAATAAGGTAATCACTAAATATTAAGGTTATTTCTTGACCTTAATATCCACTGGAGATCCATAACCAAGAAGCAAAATTTACCTCTCTACCAAATCTGTAGTGGAAATGGGGGTTTTTCAAGGGTGTCGAGACATTATAGAGGCTCTCAGAGATGTCGTTTCATTACCATACCAAAAGTCTTATATAACAATTGTTTATTGATATACTTATAACAATTGTTAAACAGAGGAATACACATGGATGACGTGACCATAACAAGAGCAATAGTAGAAAGTTACACAAGAGACTTTCTGGAATCGGCTGATGTCGATGTCGCGATAGCGGGTGCAGGTCCGGCAGGAATGGCAGCTGCATACTATCTAGCAAGAGAGGGACTAAATACTGTAATATTTGAAAAACAACTACGTTTTGGTGGTGGGATGCCCGGAGGTGGCATGATGTTCAACAGAATCGTTTTTGATATGCAAGGAAAGGAGATACTTGATGAGTTTGATATCAGGTCAACAGAGTATGAAGAGGGCTATTATGTTTCCGATTCACTTGAAACGGTCTCTACCCTATGTTCAAAAACAATAAAAGCCGGAGCTAAAATATTCAACCTGATAAGCGTCGAAGACGTGATGATAAGAGAAGAAGATAGAATAACCGGCTTAGTACTAAACTGGACCTCTGTTGGGATGGCTGGTCTTCATGTTGATCCTTTGACTATAAGATCAAAGATGACTATTGATGCAACTGGGCATGATAGTGATATCTGCCGCATCGTCGAAAAAAAGGTTGGCCCAAGGCTTAGAACCGATACAGGAAGAGTGATAGGAGAGAAGTCGATGTGGGCAGAGGTAGGTGAAAGAGATATACTGGAAAACACAAATGAGGCTTTTCCAGGTCTGATAGTCTCAGGAATGGCGGCAAATGCTGTCTATGGTTCACCAAGAATGGGTGCTATCTTCAGTGGAATGCTACTCTCGGGAAAGAAAGCAGCGGGACTTGCCATTGATATTATCAAAAGGGATGAATAGCGTGAGACTGCAATTGAGTCATTGTGATTACCTAAAGTGGGAAGTAAAAAAGAGATCCAAATCCTCCTTAGTTGAAGATATTGATAGAAAAGATGGTTATACTAGCGATGTCCTCGTCGTTTTCGTCGCAGCGGAAGGTGTGGATCAGAAAAACCCGGAGTCAGTAGTCGAAGAAACAGTAGAATCAATTGTAGATGTATCAGAAAAAATTGGGGCGGGAAGGATAGTATTATTTCCTTTTGTACACCTCTTCCCTGAATCATTACCGCCTGCAGAGTTTGCATACAACTGTTTACTAAAGATCTCTGACGGTCTCAAGAAAAAGGGTTTAGAGGCTGAAAGAGTCCCCTTCGGTTGGTACAAGATGCATGAACTCAGGTGTAAAGGTCATCCTCTCTCGCAGTTATCAAGAACGATAAGAGTCGGGCAAGATGAATTAAATAAGGTTATGGAGGCTAAAGGGTGAAGCAAAGGTCTTTAGGCGAGATAAATGAGCGGATAAAAGATGGTAATGCCAAGGTGATGACGGCTGAAGAGCTGAGTAGTAAAGTAAGAGAAAATGAGGAAGTCACCTTGGACGATGTAGATGTTGTCACTACCGGAACATGTGGAATCATGTCAGGAACGGCCGCAATTCTCAGTTTTCCCATTGATGGGGGAGATTACCGCAAAATTGACAAGATCTGGCTCAATGGAGTTGAGGGTTATCCCGGACCTTGCCCGAACGAGAGCCTTTCCGTTGTAGATCTGATAGTATACGGAACAAATCACAGCAGAGACGACCACTCTTATGGCGGATCCCATCTCTTCTCGGATCTTGTCTCGGGTAAAGAGATAAATATCGCATACGTAACAGATACTGGGAAAAAAGGTGAAACGAAGGTACAGTTGGACGAAATACCTG
>JAXHTN010000119.1:0-6326 GCA_034190145.1 Halobacteriota archaeon
TAGGAAAAGAACGGGTGGTTTTAGAGCACTTGGTTGGAAAAATGAAGAAAATAGGTATCATGGGAAATGGGTGTGAAGCACTCCTTGTTTTGAAAAAGTTCTGATTAAACTTTTATTTAAAAGGTTATTTAATTTTTAAACATTAATGGGGTCCTTATTTTAATTATTATTTATTATTTTTCGAATTAATTATTAACTTTTTAGAATATATATTAACTTTCAAACTTTATGTGTATATACATATGAAATTATATTTTATACATGTATATTATTATTAACATCAATTATATACATAAAATATATACTATATGCAATAGATTATATTTATAGAGGTAAATAATTATGAAAGATATAATGTTGTTGTTAGATACGGACAAACACTCGACGCCATTTGATATTCTAATGGCATACGACTCCGGATTTGACGCCATAGTACCATACGAAGAGGTGGACCCTGATGATGTTGCAGGGATAGTACAGGACGCAATGTTTTCACGGGGGGTGAAAGGATCCAGCTCCACGACAATATTTGTAGGAGGAACAGATGTAGAAAAATCGATGGAGATATTCCAAAGAGCAGTGAAGTCGATGGTAACACCATTTGAGCTCTCTGTGATATTTGATCCTAGAGGGGGTCACACGACAGCATCTGCTCTTGTTGCAAAGATCGAAGAGGCGCTTGTTGAGAACTCCTATGGAGGTCTTGAAGGTAAGAAGGTGACGATTCTTGCAGGGACAGGACAGGTCGGTCAGCTTGCTGCAATAATCTGTTCGTCAAGGGGTGCTGAAGTAACTATAACCTCAAGAAAAGCCTCAAAGTCAGAAGGTATCGTAAAGAGGATAGAAGAGGAGACTGGTTACAAGATGAAGGCACTTCAAGGGGCAACTTCCGAAGAGATATACGATGCTACCAAGGAAGCTGATGTTGTAGTAGCTACAGGAAAGGCTGGCATTCAACTGGTACCAATGGAGATGCTCGAGAGACTACAGAACTGCAAAGTGGTTGCAGATGTCAATGCAGTACCACCACTTGGAATTGCAGGACTAGATGTCAGAGATGACAAAAGAGAGATTATTCCGGGAGTTTATGGAGTAGGTGCCCTTGCGACCGGGGATCTAAAGTACAAGACAGAGACAAGAGTCTTAAACGAGGCGAGGAAATCAAAGAGCGGAGTTTTTGACTATAAGTTCGCATTCGAGAAGGCAAGGGAGTTACTCAAGAAGAAGGCAAGTACAAGAGAAGTCCTTGAACTTGAACCTGTTCAAGGTAAGAAACTTACTGTGACCTTTATTCAGAAACTCGGACAACCGTCTCCTGAAGAGCTTGACTACATACGAAGTCTCATAAGGGAAAATGATCCGGACTTCGCAGCAGAAGAGCTTGGAGACCGCACGATAGATGACTTTTATAAGAAAGATGCATATGCAAAGCTCTTCCAGGAAGCAGGAGTGTTGATCTACCCGGTAGATATATCTGAGTACGCAAAGACGAGTGTTTCTGCAATGATAGATGAGAAAAAGAGGCTTTCTGATAAGTTATCTTCAGCAATTGAGGAGATGAAAGACGTAAATGATGAAGCTAATCTCGAGTATGTTAAAGCATATGCCGAAGCAATTGAGTCCGAGTACGATGAGGTAAAAGAGCATGCCGAGATATCCCTAAGGAACAGCTGGATGGCAAAGGCGGTCGTTGATTACTCAAAAGAGTTTGAGAAAGATGAACTGAAATGCCTATTCATTGGTGGAGTTTCACACTGGAAAGGGATGACCGAATTACTAAAATCGATGAATGTCGAGGTTAGGGAGGTATAGAGATGGAGACATTGGAATTTGAACCGTTAGGAAGTAAGAGACTCACAGTACTCTTTGTTCAAAAGAGTAAAGAAACGAGTGACAACGAACTTACAAATCTGAAAGAGATAATTGAAGCATGTGCACCGGAGTTTGCAGCTGAGGAACTTGGGGATAGGACGATAGATGACTTCTACAAAAAAGACCCGTATGCAAGGTTATTCCAAGAGGAGGGAGTCATGATCTACCCCGTCGACATATCAGAATATGCAAAACTAAGCTTATCAGCTATCGCCCTTGAGAAGAGAAGACTTGCAGAGATGACTGAATTATCATGCACTGACAAAGCAAATTCAGAATATATCAAAGCTTATGCAGCCGTCCTAAGGGAAGAGTACGAGTCAATGAGACGAGATGAGGAGATATCAATCAGGAATGATTGGATGGTTAAAGGGATTCTCGAATCGGCACACAGATTCGTAAAAAAGGATATAATATGCCTCTTTATTGGTGACAGAAAACACTGGAGAGGTATGAATGAGACACTTAAGAATCTAGGAGTAGAAACGCATCAAGCATCCGATCTTGGTGATATAAAAAAATTTATGGAAAAACACGCGGAGATTATATCAGGGTCTTAAAAATACTCTATTGCGCTGTTTTTCAAACAGTTTTTTATTTACAGGAGACAAAGGATGTACGAGATACTCAAGAAGAGGGAGCTGACCTTAGATACAAAGTTATTCGAGGTATCAGCTCCCCTAATTGCAAGTAAAGCAAAACCCGGTCAATTTATAATCTTCAGACTCGATGAAGATGGCGAACGTGTCCCATTAACAATTGCCAAGGCAGATAAGGAGAAGGGGACCATAACAATAGTTTTTCAAGAGGTTGGTAAGAGTACCAAACAGCTGGGCACACTCAATGAGGGTGATAAGATACTAAATCTTGTTGGTCCCTTGGGAAAGCCTGCTGAGATTGAGAAGATCGGCACTGTCGTCTGTATCGGCGGTGGTGTAGGGATAGCATGTGTCTTTCCCGAGATAGGTGCGATGAAAGAGGCCGGAAATGAAGTAATATCTATTATCGGTGCAAGAAATGAGAGCTTACTCCTCTTCGAAGAAGAGATAGATGAGATAAGTGACGAGTTTTACATAACAACAGATGACGGATCGAAAGGGCATCATGGATTTGTCAGTGATGTTCTCAAAAGGCTCATCGATGAGGGAAAAAAGATTGATCTCGTTATTGCTGTCGGACCGATAATCATGATGAAGGTGGTCTCTGATCTTACGAAAAAGTACAATCTGAAGACTATTGTAAGCCTAAATCCGATAATGGTAGATGGTACCGGGATGTGTGGATCTTGCAGGGTAGAAGTCGGTGGTGAGACCAAGTTTGCATGCGTTGACGGTCCTGAATTTGATGCACATCAAGTCGATTTTGACATGCTTATGTCGAGGAATCGTAGGCATACGGACGAAGAGTCAACATCGCTGAAAGAATACGAAGAGCATTGTCGGTGTGGATAATATGGCAGACGAAGGTAGTAAGAGAAAGAAGGGGAAGCCTAGAAAAGAGAAGTATCCGATGCCCGAGCAGGATCCAAAGGAGAGGATACATAACTTCGAAGAGGTTCCTTTAGGTTATGATAAGGAGACAGCTATTCTTGAAGCTCAGAGATGTATAGACTGTAAACCTAAAGAGAATAAGAAGCTTTGCAGAGACGGATGCCCTGTTGAAGTTAATATTCCGGGGTTCCTTATGAAGATAGCTGATGGTGATTTTGACGGTGCAATAAAGGAGATAAAGGACAAGAACAACCTGCCTGCTGTCTGTGGTAGGGTCTGTCCTTACGAGGGGCAATGTGAAGGTTACTGTACACTCGGTAAGAAGGGTGAACCCGTCGGAATAGGTAGACTTGAGCGATTTGTTGCAGATTATGAACGTGAGAAGGGATTTGCCGAACCGGTGAAGATTGAACCTACAGGTAAGAAGGTTGCTGTAGTCGGTTCAGGACCTGCAGGGCTTACAGCGGCAGCAGACCTTGCAAAGATGGGGCACAAAGTAACCGTCTTTGAGGCGCTTCATGCTCCGGGAGGTGTTCTTGTTTACGGTATTCCTGAGTTTAGGCTCCCTAAGAAGATCGTTGCAGCAGAGGTGGATTACATAAAGACGCTCGGTGTTGAGATTAAGACCGATATCGTCGTCGGGATGACTATCACAGTCGACGAACTCAAAGAAGAGTACGATGCTATATTTATCGGAACCGGTGCAGGACTTCCGAGATGGATGGGTATCCCCGGTGAGAATCTTAACGGCGTTTACTCTGCAAACGAGTTTCTGACAAGGATCAACTTGATGCGTGCATACAAGTTCCCTGACTGTGATACTCCGATTACAATGGGCAAGAAGGTTGCAACCATAGGTGGTGGAAACGTTGCGATGGACTCTGCAAGAAATGCTCTTAGACTCGGTGCAGAGGAGTCTTACATAATCTACAGAAGATCCGAAGAAGAGATGCCTGCAAGAATAGAGGAGATAGAACACGCAAAAGAGGAAGGTGTAAAGTTTGAGCTCCTCACAGTACCTGTTAGATATATTGGCAACGAGAACGGCTGGGTAAAGCAGATGGAATGTCTTAGAATGGAGCTTGGTGAACCGGACGATTCCGGAAGGAGAAGGCCAGTTCCGATCGAGGGTTCGGAGTATATCGTAGATATCGATACTGTCGTTGTTGCAATCGGCCAGAGTCCTAATCCGCTGGTTCCAAGCACGACCGAAGGGCTTGAGACTACCAAGTGGGGGACAATTGTTGTGGATGACGACGGTGCAACTTCGAGAGAAGGTGTCTATGCAGGAGGAGATATCGCAACCGGGGCGGCTACTGTAATTCTTGCGATGGGCGCAGGAAAGAAGGCTGCAAAGGCAATAGATGGGTATTTGAGAGATTGAGTGGGGTTTGGCACCCCACAATACTCATTTTTATTATCTGACCCACCCACCACCCATCCAACATTATTTCAGATCCTTTTTAATGCGAATATTAATATCATGATGGTAAGTTAAGCCCCATCCTCGCCACCCCTCATTAAAATAAGTGGCATCCACGGGGGCGTTTGGTGGGTTTTTTACATATTTATTATTTCAAATTATTTTCAAACAAGACATATCCGCATGCTCTTAACGTTGTTTTGTCTAATTCATACTTTTAACACCTATCCATAAGCAATATGGTGATATCTGATTCATTAACTCCATTTTTTTCTAAGATACCAAGCTAAAAATACACAGACAATAGGAACTAAAATGCCAACAATGGGTAGATAATCAGAAGAACCAGGTGGGTATTGTTCAGATTCTGATTCAGGAGCAGCAGCTGTTACTTCTATTTCTCCTATTGTTGTATTTCCCTCATTGTCTGTAGCCACAATTACAACGTTGTTTTCTCCAAGAGATAAATTAATAGGCATATTCCAGTATTCAGTGCCAACATAATTTCCATTGATTGTGACACTTTTAATCCCTGCATCACTTGAAGCAGATCCACTCAACAAAACATTTCCATTAACCAAGTCTGAATCTTCTATTGCTTCTATTTTTATATCTGGCGAAGTTTCAGAAGATTTTTGAATATCTTTTATAGAAACTCCTTTTACATCTGTCTGGGTTTGAGTTGGTGTAGGTGTTTTTTCAGAGGGTTTTGGAGGGCTTGCAGTCGGTGTTGGAGTTTCGGAACTTGAAGGAGTTGTTTGAGTAATAGTAGCACCTCCACCCCCCGATGGATCAACGGCTAAGATATATGATTTTGGAGCTATGCTGAGAGGGGATTTGCTGAATTTTTCAGGATAAATACCATCTATGAACTCTATGTATATTGTGTTCTCTCCCGAATCTATGAATGCACCTGGTATTGTCATTGTTGTTTCTTTATTGCCAGAACCAATCCCATGTTGGGTTGCGAGAAGCTCGTTGACATATATTTTAGTTTCAAAATCGCTATAATCTCTAAAAGTATAAAACACAATTTTAACTTCATTTGGGTGGGAAAAATGTAAAGTAACTTCTTTTGTCTGAGATTTGGTTGCGTTGTCGTCATATGTCCCTGAAATACCAAGAGATTCGAAAGTTATTGCACCTTCTGGTACTTCAAACTCAGCCATCGCTGGAAATGAAAAGAAAATCAGCATACATATACAAACGGCAAACGCAATCTTAAAGTTCATATTAACCTGCTATTTTCAGCAACCCACATCCCATCTATAATTTGCCTTTTTGATATTTATAGATTTGGGCAAAATCTTTTTTTATAAGTCACCATACCCCGTACTTATACAGTACCTGGCAATGTAACATCAAACCACCATGTATATACCATTCTTTAACAAATGTATTCCCCCTATGTGCTTTGTCATATATCAAAAATAAGATCTGTCAAGTCATAAAGAGGAAGTTTTATCCACTATTCGGCTTCAAACAAGGACAAAATACATCCATTGGCAATCCAGAAAACATTTTAGACTGTGTTTTACATG
>JAXHTN010000012.1:0-18231 GCA_034190145.1 Halobacteriota archaeon
ACGACGGCCTTTACGGGAGCGTCAAGATGGTACACATCCTTTCAAAGAGCGAGGGTAAGCTATCCGATATCTATTTAAGTCTTCCAAGGTATCCATCCATCGATCATAGGGTCCATTGTCCGGATGATATCAAATTTGATGTTGTTGAAAAGATAAAAGAAGATTTCAGCAAGATCTACGACGTGATCACCATGGATGGGGTACGCGTGGAGCTTAAGGAAGGTTGGGGTCTTATAAGGGCATCGAATACCGAACCGGCGCTTGTTATCCGATATGAGGCCGAGACAGAAGAGAAACTAAAAGAGATAGAAGAGATATTTGAATCTAAGATGAGAGAGTATGGAGTAGAAATACCATGAAGGAGAAAGTTGAAGCGAAAAAAGAGATTAATATTGAGATTCCGGGTAACTTGCAACCGGTTTATAGTAACAGCATCCAGATAAACCACAAGGACGATGAATTTACATTCTCGTTTGTCCAGATGGTTCCGATGACAAACAAAGGACACATGAAAGCAATAGTAGCAATAACACCGCAGCATGCAAAGAGGCTACTCAACGCACTACAGGACAACATAAAAAAGTATGAGTCAAGATTCGGTGAGATAGGGCTACCAGAGGAGGATGCCGCAGTTTCATGTGACGAAGGTATGTATCGGTGAACTCTTGTGATCGGATTTCACGCTTCACCACTTATCTCTTTTTTATAGCATTTCTCGTGGTAAAAGACTCCACTTGTGCCTTTGCGTACTACCTTCAAGTAGTTTGCATCTGATCCGAATACATCAACACCTTTACCACAAACTGCACACTTTGGTTTTCTTGGATTTGCCATTTCAAAAACACCTATCTATCACTTTAGGAGTTAGATGGCCCTCTTAAAACATAAATTTTATTCATGAATGACGAGATATAAGAGTGAAGAAGGACTAGCGATATTGGGTGATCGTATGTCAGATTTATCCGAACTGGGTTTTGATGAAGAGGTTCAAAAGAAGGCAAAAGAGTATGCATATCACAGTATGAGACGATCCGTCATCGTATCATCAGCCTCACTTGTAGGTGTGATACTCATTCTTCGATTAGGATTAACCGTCGCCTTAAAGGAGTTTGTTTCAGTATATGTCTCTTCAGAGTGGGTAATAATTGCACTCTTCACAATGATTGGTTACCTCATCACTTGGGCGGTCATGCTACCGTTGAGTTACTATGAAGGGTATGTGGTTGAGCATAGATACGACCTCTCCACACAGACAAAGAGATCTTGGGCAACCGACCAAATCAAAGGATTCATCCTAAGCCTAGTGATGATCCTTGGCATAATAGAGGTTATATACTTCCTTTTGAGGGAGTTTTCACAAGTATGGTGGATCATCGCATGGGTCTTCATGACGGGTTTTTCGATTCTAATGACTTATATCGCTCCGGTTTTACTGATGCCAATATTCTTTAAATACGAGCCTATAGAGGATGATCAACTAAAAGACAACTTGACAGCGCTTGCAGAGAAGGTAGGGGTAAATGTCATAGGTGTCTTTGAGATGAAGGCGGAGGAGAAGACAAGAAGGGCAATAGGAGCGCTTGCGGGGATCGGAAGCACGCGCAGAATCCTTCTAAGTGATACTCTTTTGAAGAACTACTCTGTTTCTGAAATTGAAGGAGTAATAGGCCATGAACTCGGACATCATGTCCATAGAGATATCGGAAAAGGAATAATCGAAGGGGCGGTATTTATGTTCTTCGGCCTATTTCTTGCAGATCTATTTCTTAAAAACGCTTTGGGTCTCTTTGGGTTCGAAGATATCGCAGATATCGCGGCAATACCACTATTTGGGTTGATTCTGGGCATCTTCTTCATGGTGCTCTCTCCGATAGAGAATACCCTTAGTAGAAGGGCTGAACGGCAGGCCGATCTCTACGAGCTCGAAACTGTGAATAAGCCGGATGATTTCATCAGCAGCATGACCAAGCTTTGCGATCAGAATCTGAGAGATGCAGACCCACACCCCTTGGTAGAATTTTTAACATACGATCATCCGAGCGGTAAGAGACGAGTGGAAGAAGCGATCAAGTATCGTTCTAATCTTGATCAGTAATTAAGATATTATTGGATATTCATATTGTTTTATCACAAATTCGTTCTATTTTAATTTATATTAGTATTTAAGTGATTACATTTAACTTTGTTAACGGTGGTGAGCTTTAAATAGGATAAGTTTATTGTATTTATGGTAAAAGTGAGGGGATAGGGTCAAATGACAGGGATGTCGATAAAAAAAGCAAAGATTAGGTTATTACAGGTATCTATCATAGTACCAATCATTACGGTTTCTATTCTGTATATTTTTTGTGCATATTTAAAACCTTGTGATTCTATCGGTTTAAATGATGAGACGATCTACATAGTAACTGCTTTTTTATTATTACTTTCGTTTTTGAGTTTTCCTTTATTAAAATATACGAAAAATAAGATTTTATCGAGATCATACCGAGCATTATATCCGAGTTCCATCGAGGTAAAGATAATGCTCATAGGAATTATCCCGTTCATCTCCAGCGGTCTTGGGATGTTGTGTGGAACAATTGGAATTGTGAATGGGATGGGCAATCGTGCCATCCTATGTTCCATACCATTTTTCTCTCTTACGATAGCCCAGACGAGGCTACAGGTATGGGATAAACTCGATGAGATATGCCAAGTAGAAGACTCGATATCAGAAGTTGGACTAAATAGGGGTCCTCTCAATGGTAGAACTTCGATCGACATAGAAAAAAATGACGAAATAATCTGGAACAAATTAGATAAATGGGCAGACAGTAAGAAGTTTTTAAAACTAGAATCTACAGAGTCATCGAGGTTGTATAAAAGAGATTGTAACATATTCATATGCCCTTTAATGATAAAAATCTATGATACAGGGGATAATTTGCGCATTGAGTCCTGGATTACTCTTAGTTTCCGCAATCCTTACACCCTTGCTAAGCCTTCCGAGATAAAGATCGAATCAGGCCATGGAATACTGTTGCTGGGACAGAGGCGCGCGGCACGTAAGTTGATAAACGAACTACTTTATGAGCTCGAAGTGCCTGATATTGAACAAATTAGATGAGATGACTTGTATTTTACCCCCCCTTCTCAATCTCTTCTTCTCTTAGGGCCCTTCTCAAAACCTTGCCGACCATCGTCTCAGGAAGTTCATCTCTGAACTCGACACTCTTTGGAACTTTGTATTTTGCAAGCCGCTCGCTACAGAAGTCTATGATCTCCTGCTCGGTGGCAAACTCACCAGCCTTCAGAACCACAAAAGCCTTTAGACTCTCACCTCTGTACTGATCAGGTATCCCGACAGCACATGCTTTTAATACCTTTGGATGTTCAAAGAGGACCTCATCGATATCCCTTGGGTAGATGTTGTAACCACCGGCAATGATCATATCTTTTTTTCTGTCGACGATATACGTGTAGCCATCTTCATCCATCTTTGCAATGTCGCCTGTGTACAGCCATCCGTCCCTTAAAGCCACTCTAGTATCATCGGGAGATTTCCAGTAACCTTTCATCACCTGTGGGCCTTTTATAATGAGTTCACCCTCGCTACCAACCGGTTGTTCCTCTTCCCCCTCTAATAGGTCAACAATCTTCATTTCGGTATCCGGAACTGCGACTCCTATGCTACCAATCTTGACTTTTCCAACCAATGGATTTGCATGGGTAAGTGGGGATGATTCGGTGAGTCCATATCCCTCAACAAGTTTCCCACCGGTTATCTTTTCAAACTTTTGAATGACTTCAAGAGGAAGGGGCGCCGCCCCGCTAAGGCAAGATTTTATCGTACTAAGGTTATATCCTTCGACTCCGGGGAAGTTGTTTATTGCAACATACATGGTCGGCACTCCGGGAAAGATCGTAACTTTGTATTTGCTGATGCCCTTCAAGAGTGTTTTTATGTCCCTTGGATCCGGCATCAGTACAATCGACCCCCCAAGCGCAAGAGAGACATTCATCGCAATCGTCATACCGTATACATGAAAGAACGGAAGTGCCCCCATACAGACCTCTTCACCATCAACTCCATTTACAAACCACGATCTTGCCTGCAAAGCATTTGAGATAATATTCTTGTGAGTAAGCATTGCAGCTTTAGAAAGGCCTGTAGTCCCACCGGTGTACTGCAGAAGAGCGACATCTTCATTTGGGTCAATATCAACATCAATAGGACTGGAAGAAAGGTCTTTATACTCCTTCAAAAGATCCTTAAAAAAGTATATCCCCGGGCCTTTCTCTACCTTCACAAGCTCACTTCTTCTCGCAAGAGGAAAGAGAATACTAAGCATGAACGGCAGATACTCCTTCAAATCAGAGACAATGACCCGTTTAATCTTTGTCCGGTCTTTTAAATTCTCAATCTTCGGGTAGGTCATCACCATGTCAAGAGTGATAACAGTCTCGGTCTCTGAGTCATTCAATTGATGAACGAGTTCGTCCTCTGTGTACATAGGATTACACATGACGACCATAGCCCCGAGACGGAGTGTGGCAAGATAGCTTATCACAACCTGTGGACAGTTGGGCATAAGAATTGCTACTTTATCGCCCTTCTTTATACCAAGCTCATGAAGTGCGTATGAAAATGTGTCAATCTTCTCCTTTAACTCTGCATAGGTCATCTTCTTTCCCATGAATATAAGGGACGTATTCTCAGACCATCTATTCGCCCTCTCTTCAAAGAGTTGATACATAGTGATATTTGGATAATCTATATGTTCCGGAACACCTTCAGGATAATTCTTTAGCCATATTTTTGACAAAAAAACACCTCTGAGGATTAAATTGCATGATTAATTAATAAGTGTTACCTAGACGTAAATGCATAGTTACCTATTGTAATACAGATCTTAGGGTGTACTAAAGATTTGGAGTAAAAAAGTCATGACTGAAGATGTAAGAAGGCTTAATATCCATCATCTGGATGATGTGTGGCGAGTCCATTCCGAGGCATTTCAAAACGATGAGCCTCTCCTTCATATATTACAGTACTCAAGGGAAGATCTTGAAAAGATGAACAGGTTTGTAGACGAGCTCTTTTTATGTGATGGATCTTATGATGTTTACGGTCTTTTTCACGATGGGGACCTAGTTTGCATATCCCTTTGCCATAGGGGGAATTTGACACCCAAAACGAGATATTCACTCAAATTTTTGATGAGTATGTTGAGGGATTTGGGAGTGATCAAGAGTCTTCTAGCGCTCAAGTTCTTTGCTATTCTTTCTATGATGTCTAGGTATGATAGTGATTGTGTGAGACTGGTAGCGATAGGTGCTAGCGACTCAGGAAGGGGTGGGGGGTGTGGTACGAAGATGCTTCGATTCTTGAGAAATACCTTTGGAGATGAAGGTTACCGTTTCATCCAGCTCGAGGTCGAGGAGGTGAATCCTGCAAAGAGTTTGTACCTCCGTGAGGGCTATAAAGTCGTCAAAGAGTTCAAGACCAGTGGAGTTTCTTGGAATGTGATGGTTCAAGCACTGTAACAAAAAATTCTCGATGAATGTAGAATTATTTTTCATGGACTTTCTTGGGAACCGGGCTAACTAAGTTAATAAGTTATATCTGGTGGGAGGTATAAACTACAGTCCTAGATGGAATCGATAGTTTTACTGGAAGACGGGAGGGTCTTTGAGGGGAGTTCTTTTGGTGCCGAAGGTGAGAGGGCGGGAGAGGTCGTCTTCAATACAAGTATGACCGGTTATCAGGAGATACTCACCGATCCGTCTTACAAGGGTCAAATTGTTACTATGACCTATCCTCATATCGGTAATTATGGTGTCAACACTCAAGATGTAGAATCGGGTGGACCAAAGGTTGAGGGATTTATCGTAAAGGAACTGAGCAGACGTGTGAGCAACTGGCGTTCGAGCGAGAGTCTTGGACAGTACCTCTCAGATAATAATATCGTTGGCGTGGAAGGTATCGATACAAGAGCCCTCACAAAACACATCCGTACGGCAGGTGCGATGAAGTGCATAATCTCAACGATCGATTTTGATATCGACTCGCTTAATGAGAAGATGATGAGAGTACCTTCGATGCAAGGAAGTGATCTTGTAAAGGAGGTGACCTGCAAGAAGGCTTATGACTGGGAGAATGATGGTGTTGAGAGTAGATGGTACAACCAGCATAGGTCGGACGAAAGATACAAGGTTGCAGCAATCGATTTCGGTATAAAGACAAATATTATCAGGATGCTCTCCTGGCAGGGCTGCAAAGTCAGAGTATTTCCTGCAGGAGCTACGGGAAGTGAGATACTTGATTGGGGCCCTGATGGTATCTTCCTCTCAAACGGACCTGGAGATCCTGCTGCTGTTACTTATGGAGTAGAGACAGTAAGAGAGCTTATCGGGAAGCACCCGATCTTTGGAATATGTCTCGGTCATCAGATACTCGGACTTGCACTCGGTTCAAAGACGTATAAACTCAAGTTCGGACACCGAGGGGCCAACCAACCGGTAATGGATATCGATACCGGAAAGGTCGACATCACCTCACAGAATCATGGCTTCTGTGTTGATATGGACATGCTTCCCAAGGATACTGTCAGAACCACTCATATAAATCTGAATGACAACACAAGCGAAGGGATGGAACTTATGAGCGGACGTGGTTTCTCTGTCCAGTATCACCCTGAAGCATCACCCGGCCCGCATGATGCTTGCCACCTATTTACCAAATTTACAAAGCTTATGGACGATTGAAGATGCCTAAAAGAGATGATATTAGGAAGATACTTCTGGTAGGATCCGGTCCGATAATAATCGGTCAGGCGTGTGAGTTTGACTACTCGGGAACACAGGCCTGTAAAGCGTTAATCGAAGAGGGGTATGAAGTAGTCCTCGTCAACTCAAATCCGGCCACCATAATGACCGATCCGGACTTCTCACATAGAACATTCATTGAACCGATCACACCTGAGATTGTTGCAAAGATCATCGAGCAAGAGCGCCCTGATGCTTTTCTTCCCACGATCGGAGGACAGACCGGACTGAACATCGCGGTCTCACTAGTGGAAGACGGCGTGATTGAGAAGTATAAAGTGGAGCTAATTGGTGCCAACTTTGATGCGATAAAGAAGGCCGAAGACCGGCTATTATTCAAAGAAGCGATGAAGAAGATCGGTCTTGAGGTCCCCAAGAGCGCCTATGTAAGCACCATGCAAGAGGGTAAGGATGCAATAGAAGATATCGGTTTTCCTGTTATAATTCGCCCATCTTTCACACTCGGCGGGACCGGTGGGTCCATCGCTTACAACAAGGAGGAGTTTGATTCCCTTCTAAAATGGGGCCTCGACGCAAGCCCTGCTTCAAAAGTTCTTTTGGAAGAGAGTGTTCTCGGTTGGAAAGAGTACGAACTGGAGGTGATGAGGGATAAGGCCGATAATGTTGTGATCATCTGCTCTATTGAGAATTTTGATCCTATGGGGGTGCATACAGGAGACTCGATAACCGTAGCCCCTTCACAGACCTTAACAGACAAGGAGTATCAACTCATGAGGGATGCGTCTCTTGACATAATTCGTGAGATTGGTGTTGATACCGGTGGATCGAATATCCAGTTTGGTATTAATCCAGAAGATGGACGGATGGTTGTCATTGAGATGAATCCACGTGTATCACGATCCTCTGCTCTGGCTTCTAAGGCTACCGGATTCCCGATAGCAAAGATTGCTGCCAAGCTTGCTTGCGGATACACCCTCGATGAGATCCCAAATGATATCACAAAAGAGACATATGCCGCTTTTGAGCCAACGATAGATTATGTCGTGACAAAGGTACCGAGGTTCACCTTCGAGAAGTTCATACGTGCTGACGATCTACTCAGCACACAGATGAAATCAGTGGGGGAGGCAATGGCGATCGGTCGAACCTTCAAAGAGTCACTTCAAAAGGCACTATCTTCTCTTGAGGTTGATTCGTACGGCCTTGAGAGCAGTTTTAAAAATTTTGATTCCAAGACATGTGATAAGATCCTAGAAGGCCTAGTGAGGCCAAACTCAAGAAGGATATGGCAGCTAGCTGATGCTTTACGGGCGCAGATATCCCCGGAAGAGATCTATAATAAGACCGGTATCGATCCCTGGTTCATCGATCAGATCCAACAGATTGTTGAAGAGGAGAAAGAGATACAAAAAGACAAGGAATTGCTACAAAGTGAGATTAAAGAAGGTAATTCAAAATCCGCCGCATTTGAGAGGATAAAAAGGGCTAAGGAGATGGGTTTCAGTGACAAGCGACTTGCTCTTCTTCTTGGGACAACGGAGAAAGAGATCCGTTCCTTCAGAAAAACGGCTGGTTTGAGTACAGTATTCAAGAGGGTTGACACCTGTGCAGCCGAGTTTGAAGCTTATACCCCTTACCTTTATTCAACATACGAGAGCGAGTGTGAAGCAAGCCCAACAGAAAAAAGGAAAATTCTCATTCTCGGAGGGGGGCCAAACAGGATCGGACAAGGTATTGAGTTTGACTACTGCTGCGTTCACGCATCTTTTGCCCTCAAGGAGGACGGTTTTGAGACTATAATGGTCAACTGCAACCCTGAGACCGTCAGCACCGATTATGACACCTCCGATAGGCTCTACTTCGAACCGCTCACCTATGAACATGTACTGAACATCGTCGAGAAGGAGAAGCCCGATGGAGTTATTGTTCAGTTCGGTGGCCAGAGCCCACTGAAACTCGCCGTATCGCTTCAGGAAGCCGGAGTTCCTATTGTAGGAACATCTCCGGATGCTATCGATAGAGCTGAGGATCGAAAGAGATTCAAGGATCTACTTCACAAGCTAGGCCTCAGGCAGCCTGAGAATGACACCGTTTCAACGCCTGCAGAAGCACTTGAAGTTGCAAAGAGAATAGGCTATCCTGTAGTGGTAAGGCCGTCTTACGTGCTTGGTGGGCGTGCTATGGAGATCGTTTATGACGACGAGTCGCTCACCGAATATCTGGAATCCGCCGTGCAGGTGTCACCTGATCATCCGATACTCATCGACCGCTTCCTCTCAAGTGCAATCGAGATCGATGTTGATGCAGTCTGTGATGGGGAGGAGGTTGCGATTGCGGGAATAATGGAGCATATCGAAGAGGCGGGAGTTCATTCGGGAGATAGTGCTTGCTCTCTCCCACCATACTCTCTACCTGAAGAAATAATAGATGAGGTCTGCAGGCAGACCGAGATTCTCGCTCTGGAACTGGGTGTGATCGGGCTTATAAATATTCAATTCGCTTGTCAGGAGAAGGATATCTACCTTCTTGAGGTCAATCCAAGGGCTTCAAGGACCGTTCCTTTCATCTCTAAAGCAACCGGAATCCCATGGGCCAAAGTTGCTGCAAGGATCATAGGTGGTAAGAAATTAAAAGAGCTGAACGTACCTAAGGTCTATTCCCCCGTTCACGTTTCTGTCAAAGAGGCAGTATTTCCATTCGTCAAATTTCAAGGAGTTGATACAATCCTTGGTCCTGAGATGAGATCAACGGGCGAGGTTATGGGAATTGACCAAGATTTTGGTAGGTCGTTTTACAAAGCCCAACTTGCAGCAGGCAACCCGATACCACCTTCAGGAAATATCATATTCAGTATCAATGAGGCAGATAAGCCTGATTCCCTCCCCATCGCAAGAGACCTCTCCCGCATGGGTTATCGATTACTCGCAACAAGTGGTACATTTGCATATTTGAAGAATAACGGTGTCGAATGTGACTTAGTAAACAAGGTGAATGATACTAGACCAAATGTTGTTGATCTGATAAAGAACGGTGAAGTGGATATAGTCATCAACACGACAGCCGGTAAAGAGTCCATACTTAACTCACAACCCATCAGGAGGACCGCACTGGAGCATAATGTGCCCTACTTTACAACGATGGCTGCCGGACGCGCCCTGGTGAAAGGCATGGAGAGCCAGAGAAAGAGTGAACCAAGTGTAAAGGCCCTCCAAGACTACTACAATTAACGACAACCAAAACGACAATCAGAATGACAACCTTATTCAAAGACTATCTCTTCATCTCTCACATCAACCTTTACCATATCACCTTCGTTGTAATCACCGTTCAGTATCTTTACAGAAAGTGGGTCCTCCAGTAGTTTCTGAATTGCCCTTTTTATCGGTCTTGCACCGAATGTCGGATCGAATCCCTCGGTTGCAATAAGCTCTTTTACAGCATCAGAGACCTCCAGTCCGATCCTCCGATCAGACAATCGATCCTCAAGATATGCCATCTGGATACCGACGATCTTCTTGACAACTTCAAAGTCGAGCGGACCAAATATTATCCTCTCATCGATTCTGTTGAGAAACTCCGGTCTGAAGCGCATACTCAATGCTTCCAAGACCCGCTCCTTGAGCTTCTCCTTGTCCTCACTATATTCCCAGACCTCCTGGCTTACGATGTTTGAGGTCATAATTATGAGCGTGTTCTTGAAGTTGACTGTCCTACCATGTCCATCGGTCAAACGCCCGTCATCAAGTATCTGTAAGAGCAGATTGAAGACATCATTGTGGGCCTTCTCGATCTCATCGAATAGGACAACTGTGTACTGATTCTCCCTAACGGCTTCAGTCAAGAAACCTCCCTCATCATAACCGACATAACCGGGAGGTGCACCGATGAGTCGTGAAACCGAGTGCTTCTCCATAAACTCGGACATATCCACCCTGACCATCGCCTTCTCGTCATCGAACAAAAACTCTGCAAGAGCTTTTGCAAGTTCGGTCTTTCCAACACCAGTGGGACCCATGAATATGAAAGAACCGATCGGTCTGTTGGGGTCACTAAGTCCTGCTCTTGCTCTTCTTATAGCACTCGAAACCGTCCTTATCGCATCATCCTGCCCAACGACACGCATCTTCAACCTCTCTTCCATATTGAGAAGTTTTTGAGCCTCTCCTTCGAGCATCTTTGAAACCGGAACACCTGACCACTTTGCGATGACCTCTGCAATCTCCTCCTCCTCTACCTCTTCTTTGAGCATCATCTGATCCTTCTGGATCTCCTGGAGTTTTGTATTATTATCTTCCAGACCTCTTTGAAGATCGACTATCGTCCCGTATCTTATCTTGGCAACACGTTCAAGATCACCACTCCTCTCGGCCTGCTGTTCCTCTATTTTGGCTTGATCAATCTTAGATTTTATATCTCTTATCTTCTGGATGATCTCCTTCTCATTTAGCCATCTCGCCTTCAGCCTGTCGACCTCTTCTTTGAGATCTGACATATCTTTCTCGATCTTCTTCAACCTCTCTTTTGATTGTTTGTCCTTCTCACGCTTGAGTGCCTGAGCTTCTATCTCGAGCTGCCTGATGTTTCTATCGATCTCATCGATCTCTACTGGCATACTGTCGATCTCTATTCTCAGCTTTGAAGCAGCCTCATCTATCGAATCTATCGCTTTATCGGGAAGGAAACGATCTGATACATACCGGTTCGAAAGAACAGCAGCGGCAATTATTGCAGAATCCTGAATCCTTACACCGTGATGAAGCTCATACTTCTCTTTTATTCCCCTAAGAATGGATATGGTATCCTCGACTGATGGCTCATAAACATGAATCGGCTGAAATCTTCTCTCAAGAGCAGCGTCTTTTTCTATGTACTTCCTATACTCATCTATCGTAGTTGCTCCCACACAACGAAGCTCGCCTCTTGCAAGTGCGGGTTTTAACATATTCGATGCGTCAATTGCACCTTCAGCCGCTCCGGCACCAACGATGGTATGCAGCTCATCAATAAAGAGAACTATCTGGCCCTCGGCCTTTTCAATCTCCTTTAATACGGCTTTCAGTCTATCTTCAAACTCCCCTCTGAACTTGGCACCAGCAACTAGTGCACCCATATCAAGAGAAACAACACGTTTATCCTTTAATGTCTCAGGGATGTCACCATCAACAATTCGCTGAGCAAGCCCCTCAGCAATGGCTGTTTTTCCAACACCGGGATCGCCTATTAGGACCGGGTTGTTTTTTGTCCTTCTTGATAGGACCTGCATGACTCTTCTTATCTCATCGTTTCTACCGATCACAGGGTCAAGTTTTCCTGATCTTGCAAGATCGGTCAGATCTCTTGTAAATCTCTCAAGAGCTTGATATTTGTCCTCAGGATTCTGATCTGTAACCCTCTGTTGACCTCGAATATTCATGAGTGCGGAAAGAATTGTTTCCTTACTGGCTCCTTGTTCCCTAAGGACTGAAACGTCTTTATCCTCGGATATCGCAAGCAAGATATGTTCAGTGCTTACGTATTCATCCTTCATACTCTTTGCTTCGTTCAAAGATTTATCAAGAACTTTACTTAGCCTATCTGAGATGTATGCCTGACCAACTCCACTCCCATGAACCTGTGGGATAGACTCAAGTTTATTCTCGACTGAGTTCATCAGTTGATCTACATTAACGCCGATCTTCTGAAGCATAGGGACTACAATCCCTTCAGGCTGCCTGACCAAGGCCATGAGCAGATGCTCAACGTCTATCTGTTGGTGGCTATATTCATCGGCAATCGCCTGTGCATCTTGAATTGCCTCTTGTGCTTTTATTGTAAATTTATCTAGCCTCATTCACACCTCCGGCTTATACCAAAAGACTGATAAAAATAAAAAGGGCCCATAGGCCCAGTGATGAATCTATTCGTCGTCAACTATCTCGTACTCGGCATCGACGCTATCGGCCTCATCGTCGACAGATCCGCCACCGGTAGCACCACCCTCACCTGTTGGTCCGGTATACTGTTGCCCACCTCCGGGTCCTTCTTGTTGATATACCTTTTCAGATAACTTATGAAGTACCTGGGTCAACTCATCTATACCAGATTTCATCGCTTGTGTATCATCATTTTTTATCGCATCTTTGAGTCTTGATGTTACACCTTCAACATTCGTCCGGTCTTCATTTGTGGCTTTCTCTCCAAGATCGGTGAGCATCTTCTCAGCCGTATAAATCATCTGTTCAGCCTGATTCTTGGTCTCAACCATCTCTTTTCTGCGCACATCTTCATCCTCGAACTTCTTTGCATCTTCAACCATCCTATCAATCTCTTCCTGAGATAACTTCGTAGATGCTGTGATGGTGATATTCTGGGTATTTCCGGTAGCCTTGTCCTGTGCGGAGACGTGAATTATACCATTTGCGTCGATATCGAATGTGACTTCGATCTGCGGTATCCCTCTTGGTGCAGGGGGTATTCCTGTCAGGTGGAATTTGCCAAGCGAGGTATTATCCGATGCCATCGGACGCTCACCCTGGAGTACATGGATCTCGACACTGGTTTGATTGTCCGCAGCAGTGCTGAATATCTCACTCTTCTTGGTGGGTATCGTCGTGTTTCTCTCAATAAGTTGTGTGAAGACACTTCCCAAAGTCTCGATACCCAGTGTAAGTGGCGTTACATCGAGGAGAACCATATCCTTGACATCGCCAGAGAGTACGCCCGCCTGAATCGCAGCACCCATAGCCACACACTCCATAGGATCAACTCCCCTTTCTCCGGTCACACCGATATAATCCTCAAGTAACTTCTGCACAACCGGCATCCTTGTTGGACCGCCAACGAATATTATCTTGGTCACATCTTTTTGGGTCATCTTGGCATCTTTTAATGCCTGATCTACCGGACCTTTTGTCTTTTCAACGATCGGACGGACCAGCTCCTCGAGCTTTGCTCTTGTCAGAGTCTTTGTTAAATGTTTCGGCCCGGATGCATCTGCTGTAATAAATGGTAAGTTTATATCAGTCTCGAGAACGCTTGAAAGCTCTATCTTTGCCTTTTCACCTGCCTCCCTCAACCTCTGTTCTGCCATTTTGTCTGCCCTAAGGTCGATTCCAGTCTCTTTTCTGAAATCCTCGGCAATATAATCTATTATTACATTATCCATGTCAGTACCACCGAGATTGGTATCACCGCTTGTGGATTTCACCTCAAAGACACCTTCACTGAACTCCATAATGGTGACATCAAGTGTTCCACCACCAAAGTCAAAGACCAAAATCTCCTGTTCACCCCCACCCTTGTCGATACCATACGCTAGAGCGGCTGCCGTGGGTTCATTGATAATTCTTATCACATCAAGGCCTGCAATTGCACCGGCATCTTTCGTTGCCGTCCTCTGGTTGTCGTTGAAGTAAGCAGGAACAGTAATTACTGCTTTATCGACTTTGTCACCCAGAAAAGCCTCTGCATCGGCCTTCACCTTCTGTAGGATGAAGGCGGATATCTGTTGAGGAGTGTAGCTATTACCAAAAATTTCTACTTTATAATCTTCACCCATCTTCCTCTTGATGGCCATTACGGTCCCTTCGGGATTTGTGACCGATTGCCTCCTGGCTGGTTCACCGACCAATCTTTGACCGTCTTTAGTAAATGCGACGTATGAGGGGAAAGCCTTACCACCGATGCTGGTCCCCTCTGCACTTGGAATAATGGTTGCCTTTCCACCTATCAAGGCAGCAGCAGCGGAGTTACTCGTGCCCAAATCAATACCTATAGTCTTTACCATAATTGAACAATACCTCCATTAATAATACAACTTACATATTGACTTCATAATAATAAACTTTCGATCGTAAATAAAAAAAGAGTAGGAATAACCTACTCTACTTTAATCTTCTTAACCTCTTCAACTTCCGTTTTTGGTATGGTGAGCTCTAGCACACCATCTGTGAATTTTGCCTCAGTCTTTTCAGCGTCTATCTCTTCAGGCAGACTTATACTCCGATAATATTTGGAATACGTTCGTTCCCTTCGTATGTAGTCGTCCTCATTCTCTTCTTTCTCATCTTTTCGTTCTGCAGATATCTCAAGCAACCCCTTTTTGATGTTGATATCAACGTCCTCTTTCTTGACTCCGGGAATGTCAGCTTTGATCTTAATACTATTCTCCCTATCTAATATGTCAAGGTGTGGTAAAGCCGTTCTCATCGGACCAATGTAGGGTTCCGATGCCTTTACCAACCCCTCCTTAATTCTGCCTGGCAATAGCCTTCTCTCATTCTGGGCCGGGGCTTCAAAGACTTCTCTGAACATCCTGTCCATCCTATCCTCAAGGTTTCTGATCTCGTCAAATGGGTCTAACCAATATGTCCTAACCATTTATTTATTCCCTCCACTTGTTAACCAAAGGTTGTATACCTTTAATTACTTATATGTTAGTATACTAATATATAAAGGTTTCGGCGAAATCCCTTAAAACTCGGCCATCATAATCCTTATATCATTAAAACACAACTCCAGATGTATGAAGAAGGAACTTATGAATATCCTGGCCTGTCCCGTCTGCAAAAGTGATCTCAACCTAACAATGGGGGATGAAGAAGGAGAAGAGGTCTTGTCAGGGACGCTCCGCTGTGAAAAATGTGATTTCGATTATCCTATCGAGGATGGTATACCGAACCTATTACCACCCGAACTTCAAGAGAAGTGATTTTATATGGATTACAATGAATGGGAACCGATATATAAAGAGATATTAAGTGACTTCGGTTTTGATCAGAAGAGGGATGAAGAAGCAGCACTTTTACTATCCGAACTATTAGATGGTGATGCAATAGAGATTCTTTTTAATAAAATTGAGGGAAAAGATGTGATCATCTGTGGTAACGGACCATCCCTAAATGATGATATCAAAGAACTGGGCAAAGAAGTCTTGATTGCAGCAGATGGCGCTACCTCTGTTCTTTTGAAGGAAGGGATAATACCGGATGTAATAGTTACTGATCTGGACGGCGTCATAGGGGACCTCATATATGCAAATAGATTGGACGCTCTGATGGTGGTCCATGCACATGGTGACAATATGGGCCTTTTAAAAAAGGTTGTTCCTCAACTGAAAGATGTCGTTGGAACAACACAATCAAAACCATTTGGCATTATTCATAACTTCGGTGGTTTCACTGATGGTGATAGATCTGTATTCCTCGCAAAAAGTATGTCGGCCAGTAGCATCAGGCTCATAGGTTTTGATTATAATGATCCTAACGCAAGCGAGATCAAGAAGAAGAAACTGAAATGGGCAGAACGGCTGATATCAAGTGTGGGAGTCTAGTTTCTTCTCTTTCCCCGTGACGTACCACCCTTTAATCAACTGTGTAAAAACAATCGTCCATAGTTTGACGGAACTGTTATTTTATGCCAGTCACCTGCGTTTATCACGTCAATTGATTCCTGATTATGTATCAACTCATCCCAGCGCCCCGATTCCGGAAAAGGTACCCAAATATCATAGTCATAGTCATTGAAATTTATAAAGACAAGGATGATTTCTGATCTTTCTCCATCCAATACCCCCGCACTCCTACTATATACTATAACGCCTCTGTCAGGTACCGATTCATTGAAATAATAGTAAGATTTGGTGCTCCTTAACGCTGCATGTTTTCTACGTATCGCTCCCATCTTTCTGTGAAGCCTTATCAGTCCCCGACCTGCATCGTCATAAAAATATTCCCAATGGATCGGCCTATGCAAAAAGACTCTTCCGGGACCATAACCCGGGACTGAGTAGTTCTCCCCAAACTCCTGACCTTGCCATAACATTGGTATACCCTGGCATGTATAAAGTGCGATGACATAAGGCTGTAACTTATACCACTTGCCCCTATCACCGAATTTCAAACCAAGAGCATCGGTTTCGTCTACCAATCCATAGTTGTTTATAAACCTACTATGATCATGAGTCTCAATGTACTGTAATACATTTACAGGGAATCTTTCATCATTTGAAGGATTATGGTACTCGTAAGAGTAGTTCGGGGAAACATGACACAGAAGGTGTGCAAATTTTTCGTTAAAATGATTACCATGTGCCATAGAGATTGCTTCATCCATAAAAAGGTTCTGCCAGCAGCAGTTTGAATATGTATTGCTTATTATCCCTTGAGGGTCAGGTAGATGTTCCGCACACTGAATTATTCTGCTATATCCCCCTTCATCAAAGCTGAAACGTGGTATATCTTTTGAATATTGATATGTGTTGTACACAAGGGATGCGTATCCGTTGCCTTCGGGACTGTCGTAGAAACCAGGGACATAATCATATCTGAAACCATCAACATGATACTCATCTAGCCAATAACAGTTTACATTATAGAAGAACTCTCTTGTGAATTGTTTGTTATAATCAGTTCCAAGTCCAAAAGCATCCTCTGCAAAGTGCCCCATCATTGGGTTTTCCACGCCTAATCCGTTGTAAACAGTATTATAGGCAAAATCATGGTGTCCGTGAGCGTAAACAGCGTCCAAAATAACTGCAATATCCTTTTTATGACACTCATTTATCATACGTTTCATGTCAGTTGGACGACCGTATCTATCCTCGGGGGCAAAGTAGGAGAGGGGCATATAACCCCATCTGAATGCCTCTTTTGTGTTTGTGACTGGCATGAACTCAATGACGTTTACACCGATGCTCTCAAGATAGTCCAAACGAGATATAACACCCTCAAAATCATTATTGAATTCACCGACCATCAGCTCATAGATTACCATATCGTCTACTTTTGGGACGGAAAACTCGCCATCTTCCCATTCAAAGGAACCATCGTCACCCAATTCAAATGCAGAAAAGGTCCCTCTCCCGCTACTTCGTGCAAAAGGATCGGAGAACCAGCCAACTGCAACATCACCACCTTTTAATAATTGGTATCTATAAAGGTATTTTCCCGGACTGCCGAAATACCTTCCACTTTCAGCGGAGGAAGACATATCTATTGTCTGACTCCATAAACCATACTCATTGCCTTCATAATCCATATTAAAGATCTCTGGTTCAATACCAGGTGTAAACTGGTCTTTTTCATGAATGATTTTAATTATAAGCTCATATCCATTCTCAGGTCTTATATTTGGCAGATAAATACCAACTCTCAGCATCTGTTTATTGTTCTTTTTGAAGGGTACTGCCCCTGTTTTTTGTAATTCAAAAATGATTAAGCCCCCTGAAAAGTTAGGTTATACCTTTGAGACTAAAATAATTGCGGTCCGAAAAATGAATTTGTAGATTTAGGCGATAATAGAAGTCACCCGGGAAGTTATATAAAATGCTGGAACTCCCGAATAACTTCACATAGATATAGATTATAAGAAGGAACACCAAAAACCTGCAAAAGATGGATAAGTTAATAAAAACCTCAATTTTACAAATAATAATATGAAGATAGGGATAATCGGTTCAATGCAGTTCACAGCTAAGATGCT
>JAXHTN010000120.1:0-6292 GCA_034190145.1 Halobacteriota archaeon
ATTGCGGGGGATGGGATTCGAACCCACGAACTCCTACGAGACAGGGTATCTTAGCATCGCTCCTAAGCCCTGCGCCTTTGACCTGGCTTGGCAACCCCCGCTGTGTGACAAAAACCAGTAAGAGCCTTTTATCATTCTCATAAATTAAAGCTTTTCATCTTCTCATTTGACCTGAAGTGAAGTTCAGTAAGGCTTTATAGAAAAAGAGGATAGATATTAATGATGGGATCCAACCTCTCAAGAGAAGGTGAACGAAGACCCTTTAAAAATCTTGTAAAAAGAGAAGGCATCAGACGTGTTGTAGCTATAAGTGATATACACGGATATTATGATCCTTTTGTAGAACTCCTTGAAAGATCCGGTATCATCGAGCGAGTTGAAGTAAGTGAACATTCCAGTGACGATGTCTTCAAAGGAGGGGACGGTAAAACTTTTTTCCGTTATCTGGGAGAGGATACAATACTTGTCCTTGTTGGTGATACCATCGATGGAGATCTCAATACAAAGAAGATAATAGACCTGATAATTAAATTGGAAGGTCAGGCACGAATCTTTGGTGGTGAGGTACATGTACTCATGGGCAATCATGAGCATGCCCTCTTGCAGACATCATGGAAAGGAATCGAATATTCCGATTCTTCGCCCCATCTGGAGCTTGATCAGGCCTTTGATACAGTCAGATGGATAAGAAAAAGACCGGTAGTCGCAATCATAAATGACGTTCTCTTCGTTCACGGGGGTATAAGTAAAAGAGTGCTTAAGAGGGTAAAAAAAGCACAGATGAATAACGAGATCTTTATCAGTGCATTCGATAGACTCCTCTCCCAGAAGTTATCTCACGAGGTTACGACAACTGGGGGCAATTGCAGTTATGATGAAGAGACTTTACAGGGGATATTAAGGGAGACCAACTCAAATTATCTGGTAATTGGGCATATCTCAACGTACGGAAAGAGATCAAGTGAGATCAAGCAGATAGGAGTTGACCTTGGTGGTCAGAAGAGGGTATTTGCAATAGATACCGAGATATCCGATCATAATAAAACCGGCCATGGAACAGGTGGCGGTGGTGCACTCTCGCTTGTATGGACTGATGAGGGAATCGAAGCAGAATGTATATACCTAAACGGTTCCTCTCAAAAGACTATTCTCGAAAGGCCGCTAGCATGAGTTGATGAAAGAATTCAAGTCAAATTGATCATCTCTTCTGTCGGAAGTCCTGCTCTTGTACCGATCTTTTGTATGCAACAAGCTGCGACTCTGTTTCCGAGTGCTGCACAATCTTTGATATCCTTTCCCTTTATAAGTCCAAAAAGAAAACCTGCATCAAAAGCATCTCCTGCACCGGTCGTATCGACGACGTCGACCTTTTCAGCGGGAATATCGTACTCATCAGTTCCATCGGTTACGTAGCAGCCTTTACTTCCCCTAGTCACTGCTACTATCTTTACTCCCTCGGATATCAAGATCTCACTACCCTTCTTATAATCACAACCTGTAAGAAGTGTTACCTCATGCTCGGAAGGGAATATCACCTCAGTTCTTTCAAGTATCTCCTTCAACTCTTTTGTCCCTTTCTCTGCATATAACTGACCCGGATCGAAGCTTATCTTTGCCTTCGTCTCCCATATTAGCCTCTTCTGAGTCTGAAAAGATATATCAGAAGATTTGTTAATGAATGAGCTTAGATGAAGAAACTTGCAACTTGTTGCATACTCAAGGTCGATGTCATCCATGCTGATGGTATCGTTTACTCCAGGGGTAATAAGCATAGCTCTGTCCCCTTTTCCATCAACAAAACAAAGAGCAGTGCCACTGTTTCCATCACAAACTTTAATATTTTTGTGACCTACTCCTTCTCTTTTCATATCCTCGAGAAGTACCCTGCCTTCCTCGTCACTTCCAACCTTTCCTATGTAGCCGGTTCTTAATCCGAGTCTTGCCAGACCTACGATAGTATTTGCAGCAGACCCTCCCGGATGGTATTCCTGAGATATTACAAAACCTTCCTCGTCTGCCTTTGGAATCTTATCGACAGACATGATCTTATCAAGATTGAGTGCACCGTAACCTATCACGTCCATGCTCTGTAAAGAGGTCTTAAAGGATTTATAATTTGGGCTTGAGAATGGAGCATAAACTATATCTTTCTTGGCCCTAACTTTAACCTAAGTGAAGAGAAATACCTACTGAGCTTTATAGCTATGATGAAACCCTATGAGTACAGATATTCACAGTAACACTGTACTTACTTTCCAAAAGCAAAGCATCTCTTTGCCAATCAGAAAAGACGGAATAGTCCATTTGCACAGAGGAGACCAATGACGCAGAATATGATCGAGATAAGGGATGTGACAAAGAAGTTTGGTACAAATACCGTACTTGATGGCGTGAGTCTTCAGATTCAAAAAGGCGATTCCTTTGCTCTTATTGGTCCTAACGGTGCCGGAAAGACGACACTTGTAAGGATACTCAGCACTCTATCAAATCCAAATTCAGGAACAATCATAATAAATGGTTTTGACATAAACGAGGATCAAGAGAATGTTAGAGGACAGATCGGCGTCATCTCGCATAACACATTTCTTTATGAGGATCTGACGGCCCAGGAGAATCTGGAATTCTATGCCGAGCTCTATAGTATTGGTAAAGAAGAGGCAGAGGAGAAGATAGATCAACTTCTGCGAAAGGTGAACCTCAGGCTCAGGGCCCATGATATCGTCGGTACGTTCTCAAGGGGTATGAAACAGCGACTAGCAATAGCAAGGATGGTGCTTCATGATCCGAATATTCTGATACTTGACGAACCGTCTACGGGACTTGATGTGAAGAGTAGGAACATCTTCTACGAGATAGTAAAAGATCTACATTCCACAGGCAAGACCGTCCTTCTTGCAACACACGACCTAAAAGAACTTGAGATACTCTGTGACAAACTGGCGATAATGAACGGTGGAAAGATACTTCTCAGTGGAGAGGTGGAAAAGATAAAAGAAGAGCAGGGCAAATCACTTGAGAATATTTTTATGGATCTTACCGGAGGTGACTGAATTGAAGCTTGGACTCATCCTTGCAATTGCAAAGAAGGATCTGAGAATGGAGTTTCGGGCAAAACATACCATCAACTTCATGCTACTCTTCTCACTTCTTACAATAATCGTCTTCAGTGTTGCTCTTGGTCCGTCAAATATTGTGGAAGAGGTCGGATCCGGTCTTCTCTGGATGATATTTCTCTTTACAGGGATGATGGGAATATCTCGTGCTTTTATAAGAGAAAAGGAGCTTGGTACCCTTGATGGCATCAGATTGTCTCCTGTAGATCCCGAATCACTCTTGATTGGAAAGATCCTCTATAATCTACTCCTCATGCTATTCATCGAGGCGCTCATCTTTCCTCTCTTCATAATAATGCTCAACTATCAAGTAGTGGGAAATCCTCTCTCAGCGTTCTTCGTTCTCACGATGGGGCTCTTTGGATTTGTTATAGTATGCTCGGCATTATCTGCTCTTGTTCTCAATGCAAGAACAAGAGAGCTTCTCTTACCAGTAATTCTCTTTCCGATCATCTTTCCGATAATATCTATCTCGATACATGCCCTAAAGGAGGTTCTCGGAGGTGCAGGTATACTTGATGTTGGTAACGATCTCGTATTCATAGCGGCTTACATGGTGATCATGCTTACGGTCTCAATTCTTACCTTCAGATTTGCTCTTGAAGACTAGAATGTCGTGACCTTCCCAAAAAAAGTCTATAACAAAACTGTTATATCTCGCCGTATCTTAAAGATTGTTAAGCATTTGGTCAAACTTTTGAGGTGTTAAAATCGAAGGGACAGCACTTTTTGCGGGACTTATCGTTGCCGCTTTTACATCGGGAATCACTAGAGGATCGACAGTTTGCGCAGCTACATGCGGACCGGCACTCGCTTCATATGTCGCTACCGAGTATGATAGTGGTTGGAGAAACGGCCTTCGTGCGGGTATTATATTCAACATTCCACGAATTGCCTTGATAACAATATTTGGAGCGATAGTTGGTTATCTGAGCAGTATTCTTATCAGTCCCTGGCTTGAAGGATCCCTTATAGATGTCTTATTCGTTGGATACACCGTTTTTGGTGTTTATGTAATTATTCTTGGATTCACAATGTATGGCAGGAACAAAAGCCCCTCACACGGATTTCTCCACAATATTCTAACAAGGCTCACCGAGCATGCGACAAATAATAATCGGGTACTTCTGCTTATGGGAATTATCCTGGGTGCTGTATGTCTACTCGAAGTCAGTCTATTTGATGCGATAATAATATCAACAGCCTCAGGTCTATTCGGATCATCTGCCGGAGTGTCGACGATGATTACCGGTGCACTTGCAATGTTCTCATTTGGGGTCGGTTCAACGGTGCCACTTCTACTCATTACAACAACAAGTGGTGGGATATCAAAGGTCATACCGGAAGGATCCATGGACCAGGCAAGATCCATTCTGGGAATATCGATGATGGTTGTAGGAACTTTTATCATCCTCAGTAAGATTACTCCGCTGCTCTTCATCTTGGGATTGATATAATAAAATCCTCGGAAGTTTTGGGTATACACAAAGGATTTAAAGACCCATACAAAACTATACGTAATGGGAAGAAAATACGAGGAAGCTTTCAAAAAGGCCGAAGGTTATGCAGACCTATTTGAGGTTGTGAAGAGTGCGGTAAATGATTTTTTGGGACTGCACAGGGCCGGACTGATGCTCGGACTTTGTGATCTTGGCTACTCCTCTGCCGGTTTTGTTGGTGGATATTTCGCGGTAGGCTCAAATATCATTGTGATGAACAAGGTACCGATCTCTCTTATAAAAGAGAAGAAGAATGAGTTGTACAAGCCTTATATCTTCTATGTCTTGCTACATGAATATCTACATGCTCTTGGTGTACTAAGTGAGGAGAAGACCAGAGCGCTCTCCTATCAGATATGTGAAGAGGCATTTGGGGAGGAGATGATAATTACAAAGATATCAAAGGACTTTTCAAAATACTTCGGAAATCTGATGAATATGGATCTCGGATCGATACCACCAGATAATTCCACAATAGAACTTGTTAGTGATTTTGACAGATCAAGCGTGACATATATCGGTTGATAGATTGGTTATGCAAGATAAACCACCTCATCTGAAAAGGAAGCGTTATCCCATGCCGGACTATGTCCATGAAGCCCTTTTAAAAGAAGATTTGATGGAGGCTTATCTTTCTCGTCCGCCATATCAGCAGAACGATTATATCGGCTGGATAATTCATGCAGTGAAAGAGGAGACAAAGCAAAGACGTCTTGATCAGATGATTGAGGAATTGAAGGCGGGCAATGTATATATGAAGATGGAGTGGAAGCCTAAATCTTGAAGAGTAAATTTATACCCAAACCTTCCCTTGGGGTAGACAACATCACTTCATATTTATTCAATCGATATTGTACTCTTGAGCAATATGCCAGTCGATCAGATACCAATCGGAAAATTCTCGTTGATAACCCGACTATCCCAAAAAGCCCTGCGCTTGTATGACAAAAAAGGGCTTTTGGTGCCTGAAATAAAGGATACTTTCACCGGATACAGATACTACACCATCTCCCAGATCGAGAGAGGAATCAAGATAAAGACTCTCTCTTGGATGGGCTTTACCTTGGACGAAATAGCGGAACTACTTACAGCAGAAAAAGAGGAAGAGTACGGAACAATCGAAGCAATTGTTCAAAAACAGATCTCAAAAATTAGGCTTGAGATCGATAGACTGCGGAAGATAGAAGAGATATTGCTCACCCAAAATGGAAGATTTGAGGTTTTTGACATGTCTGATACAGATCCAGTTATTAAAGAAGTGCCTGAGCTGCGGGTAATAAGCAAGCGTGAAAAGGGAACATACCAAGAGACGACAGGAAAGTTGATTGGGGAGCTGATGGGATTTATTTTCCACCCGGAAAATATGAGAAACCGCCTGAAAATCACCGGTCCTGTTATGATGCTCTGTCACGATGAGGATTATAAGGAAGAGGATGCAGATATCGAGATTGCAATACCTATCTCAGGTAGAATCACAGTTGAAGATGATTCAATTGAGGTGAAAAATTTGCAAGGATGCAAGGTCTTATCTGTGGTTCACAAAGGACCCTACCACAATATTAATTTATCGTACAGTAAGATACAGAAATACGCAACTGAGAATAATCTAACCCTTGTCGGTCCTGATCGTGAGCTGTATTTTAACAGTCCGGAAGAGGTTAAAGAGGAAGATCTTATGAC
>JAXHTN010000121.1:0-6040 GCA_034190145.1 Halobacteriota archaeon
AATCTCAGCGTGTCAAGATCACAACCGCAACAAGGCGTTGGGGAAAACAGATGACAATCATCGAGGGTTTCGACGACCCAAACATAGACTTACGCGATCTCACAAAAAAACTGAAGGCAAAATGTGCATGTGGCGGGACTGTCAAGGAGGGCCATATAGAGCTTCAAGGTGCACATGTAGATAAAATTAAAAAGATTCTCATAGAGATGGGCTATTCGATTCATGGAGATAACACCCAATAACATTATTCATAACGAGCTTTTTGGGTTATACGTATCTGTAGAAAAAAGTACCAGCAATAGTATGTTAGGGCTCTCAGGTAAGATAATTGATGAATCACGGAATATGCTAATGATCGAGACGACGAATGGGGTTAAAAAATTGCCAAAATCGTCTTCAACTTTCAAATTTGCGCTACCAAGTGGAGAGAATGTGACGGTGGATGGTAGACTACTGGTCTCACGGCCAGAAGATAGGATCAAAAAGAGATTAAGGAGATAAATAAGAGGAATAGAAATGGCAAGGGATATTGGACTGGATGTTATCGCTCCTGAAGATGAATGTACTGATGCGAAATGCCCGTTTCACGGCAGTTTGCCTGTCAGGGGTATTGTACTTGAAGGGGCTGTTGTGAGTGATCTCATGCAAAACACTGTTGTTGTTCAGAGAGAATTCACGAAACTGATAAGAAAATACGAGCGATATGAGAAGAGAAGGTCAAAGATTCACGCTCATAATCCACCATGCATCAGTGCGAAGAAAGGAGATGTGGTGAAGATTGCAGAGTGTCGCCCGTTGAGTAAGACAAAGAGTTACGTAGTGGTGGAGAAGAATGAAGGGGCATAAAGCGAAGATTCCAAGGGCGCTTCCGACTGGAGCAAGACTTGACTGTGTCGATAATACAGGTGCACGGGTCGTTGAGATCATTGCAGTGAAGAGGTACAGAGGAGTTAAGAACAGATACCCAAAAGCGGGTGTTGCCGACATGGTTATTGTATCTGTAAAGAAAGGTACACCTGAGATGAGAAAGCAGATTCTTCCTGCCGTAATCATCAGACAGAAGAAGGAGTATAGAAGGCGCAGTGGGCTTCGAGTCAAATTCGAAGACAACGCAGCCGTGATAACCGATGAGAAAGGCAACTTGAAAGGGACTGAGATCAAAGGGCCCGTAGCACTGGAAGCAGTAGAGCGTTTCAGTCATATTGCAGCAGGTGCCAGTATCATCATATAAGCTAGGGCCTTCCTAGAACTTTTTTTATTAGTGGTATAATTGGGACATGATGGCGGTTTGTGTCCCAAAATCATTTACTGAATCTTGCACTGATTGATTCTGCGTGTTTACTCATACCTTCGGCATTTGCAAGGTCTATTGCACAGTCTTTGATGTTTGAGAGGCCTTTCTTTGTCAGCATCTGTACCGGTATCTTCTTTACGAAGTGATCGACGCTTAGCCCTGAGACTACCCTTGCGTATCCTGCTGTCGGAAGTACATGGTTGGTACCACTCGCATAATCCCCTACAGCAACAGGTGAGAAGTTTCCGATAAATATCGAACCCGCGTTTCTTATCTCCTTTGCAACCTCAGAAGCATTTGAGACCATCATCTCAATGTGCTCCGGTGCATAGAAATTGATTATGCTAATTCCCTCTGCCAGGCTCTTGACGAGAAGAATGAGGCTTTTACTGTCGTCAGGTATCTCATCTCCTACCTCTTTTTGTACGGCTTCAGCAAGTTTCTTTGAAGATGTTACAAGAATTGCTACACTGTTATCTCCATGCTCAAGCTGTGCTATCATATCACTTGCTACGAGTGGGGCTTTTGCAGTGTTATCTCCCAGAATCATGACTTCACTTGGTCCTGCCGGAAAATCGATCTCGACTGTATCTTCAACAAGAGTCTTTGCAGCAGCAACATATATATTTCCCGGACCTACAATCTTCTCAACTCTTGGTATTGTATCCGTACCGAAAGCCATTGCTGCTATCGCCTGTGCTCCCCCAACCTTGAATATCTGATCTACACCAGCAATATCTGCGGCAACAAGGGTAAGATCGTTTACCTTTCCATCTGGCCCGGGTGGTGTGCACATTATAACATGACTAACACCGGCAACCTTTGCAGGTATTACGGTCATGAGTGCTGAAGAGGGATAGGCATGAGATCCTCCGGGGACATATGCACCTACGAGTTCCATCGGAATTACACTGTGGCCAATAGAGACGCCTGGGGCAAATTCGTCCATTGAGAAGTCTCCTATGACCTCTTTTTCCTTTGTGTGGTACTTGGTAAGATTGGCTGCAGCTTTTTCAATCTGTTTTACGATGGAAGGATCGACTCGGTCTTTTGCATCCGCCAAATCCTCTTCATAGACAATTACAGAATCGATATCGGCACCATCAAACTTCTTTGTGTAATCGAAGAGTTTAGCATCTCCTCCTTCTTGTACTCCTGCAAGTATATTACTCACATCTTCCATCACCTCAAACATCGGTGATTCTCTGTCCATCAACGCGTCTATATCTTCCTCACTCATCTCTTTCAATTGAACAATCCTCATAGTGCCTCTACCCCCAAATTTTCAGGAAAAAGGTGAAAGACGAAACATCTGAGAGTTTCGCCATTCGTGCCATCCATGACCAATCTATACGTTAATCTTCTGCTTATGGCTAGAAGAGCCATCTTCTGAATACTAAAGAGATGCACATCATATATATAAAATTGTTTGTCATCATACCAAGCGATTCTGCACTTAATATGACTAGATCATCGTTGAATTCCAAATGACTAATCTGTCTTATTCCTACTCATTTTTCTAACTCAACTTCCTAGATATTTCACAGATTCTTCTTCCAAGAGACTTTGCAAGCTTCAGATCTTCCTTTGTCGGTCGGTCTTCAGACATGAACCCTGTTGTTGCCGTTGCTCCGTAGTAGGAGCCGTGTGTTGCAACTTCAGCTTCGGTTGGAGGAATACCGACAATAACCATCCCGTGGTGTAATAGGGGTATCATCATCGAAAGAAGCGTTGACTCTTTACCACCATGCATCGTAGAGTTTGTACCAAATACCGCTCCTGCTTTTCCTGAAAGAGCACCCTTGACCCAGAGTCCTCCTGTGAGATCTATAAACTCCTTCAATGGTGCCGCCATATTTCCAAATCTTGTCGGCGATCCGATAACAAGAGCCTCGGCATCCGAGAGTTCATCAATATTTGCTTCGGAAATGTCATTCATCTTCTCAAGCGTTGCCTTCCAGCGTTGATCTTTCTCAATTACTGCTTCAGGCGCAGTCTCGCGGACCCTTCTCAAAGATGCTTCTCCACCTGCACCTTCCACCCCTTCCTTTATCGCCTCTGCAAGCATCAAGGTGTTACCGTATCTTGAATAAAATACTATGTATATCATCCCATCACCTCTCCTAAAAGTGACAACAGCACCTTTTGCACATATCGATTTTTCTTTGTTCACTGAACAAAAAACCCCTAAGATAGGCCAATTATTGGAGTAGTTGTCACTGACGGTACAATTTTCATGGGAGACCTTATACTTTTCTCAAACTGCTCTTTTCACAACTTAAAATTGATAGAACTGCTATTCAAAGAAGATTGCACCATCTCTTTCGTCCACTCTTATTGTATCTCCCTCGGCGAAATCTCCTTTTAGGATCGCTAGTGAAAGCGGGTCCTGAACCAACCTCTGAATCTCCCTTTTGATCGGTCTTGCACCAAACTTTCTGTCAAACCCTATCTTTGAGATATGTCTCTTTGCAGACATCGTAAACTCAATTCCCATCTTCAACTCGGAAAGTCTCTCCGCTAGGTACCCGATCTGGATCTCAACTATCTTATCAATCTCTTCGGGGCTCAGAGCATTGAATATTATGCGCTCGTCGATTCTGTTCAGAAACTCCGGTTTAAATCGCTTCTTTAGTGTCGAAAGGACGATCTCCTCCATCCTATCCGCATCTTCACCCAGATCCCAGACCTCTTCGCTTACAATATTTGAGGTCATTATTATTATCGTGTTCTTGAAGTTGACTATGTGACCCTGACCATCAGTGAGTCTCCCATCGTCAAGTATCTGCAAGAGGAGGTTGAACACATCGGTATGGGCCTTCTCAATCTCGTCAAAGAGCACTACTGTGTACTGTTTTGTCCGAATTGCCTCGGTCAATACACCACCTTTATCATATCCAACATAACCCGGCGGTGCTCCGATGAGTCTTGATATCGAAAACCTCTCCATAAACTCGGACATATCCACCCTCACCATCGCCTTCTCGTCGTCAAACAAAAACTCAGAAAGAGCTTTGGCAAGTTCGGTCTTTCCAACACCAGTTGGTCCCATGAATATGAATGATCCCATAGGCCTATCCGGATCGCCAAGTCCTGATCTCGCCCTTCTTATGGCATTTGATACGAGCTTAATCGCCTTATCTTGACCGACGACCCGCTTTTTCAAATTCTCTTCCATATGGATCAGTTTCTCGATCTCGCCCTCAAGCATCTTTGATACGGGAACACCGGACCATTTTGAGATAAATTCGGCAATTTCTTCCTTTCCGACCTCTTCTTTTAGCATCATACGCCCATTTTTCATCTCTTTTAGTTTGTAATTGTATTCCTCTAGCTCTTTTTTCAGATCAATGAGTATTCCTTGCCTTATTCTTGATATGCCTTCCAAGTATTCGCTTTTATCTGCCTCAATCCCCTCTTTTTCAATCTCATCAATTTTGGATCTTGTCTCTCGAATCTTTGAAATAATCTCTTTTTCGTTGCTCCAGATGACCTTTAATTTCTCTTCTTCCATCCTAAGGTTATAAATGCTATTTTGAATACTTTTAAGTCTTTCTTCAGGCTCTATACCATCTTCAAGCTTTAATTCTCTTTCTTCTCTTGTTAACTGCTTAATCTTTCTATCAATCTCATCTATCGTCGAGGGGAGGCTATCTATCTCAATTTTTAACTTTGATGCGGCCTCATCGATTGCATCTATTGCTTTATCGGGAAGATAGCGTTCTGATATGTACCTGTTCGACAAGACGGCAGCAGCAACAAGAGCGGAGTCTAAAATTTTTACTCCGTGATGAGCTTCATACCTTCCCTTTATCCCTCTCAATATTGATATTGTATCTTCCACTGATGGTTCTTTCACCATGATGGGCTGAAATCTCCTCTCAAGAGCCGCATCTCTCTCGATATATTTACGATACTCATCGGTCGTTGTGGCTCCAACGCATATCAAATTCCCTTTAGCAAGTTCCGGTTTAAGCATGTTTGAAGCATCTATTGAACCTTCAACTTTTCCTGCACCTTGTATTGTGTGGAGTTCATCGATAAACAGAATAATCCGACCTCTTGCTTCTTCTATCTCCCTCAGAACGGCTTTGAACCGATCTTCAAATTCGCCCCGATACTTACTCCCAGCAATCAAAGCACCCATATCAAGCGACAAAACACTCTTATCCTTCAATGTATCAGGACAATCCCCCTCAACAATCCTTTCAGCAAGTCCATGAACTATTGCAGTCTTTCCTACTCCCGGTTCTCCTATCAAAACTGGATTATTCTTTGTCCTCCTTGATAGAACCTGTATCACCCGTCTGATCTCATCATCCCGACTTATAACCGGATCCAATTCTATATTTCTCGCCATCTCTGTTAAATCGATGGTGAACTTGTCCAAGGCCCGCGTCTTACCTTCAGAGACCTTGTCTCCGATCCTCTCCTGACTTTTCAATCCCAATAGTGCTGAATGAATCAGATCTCTATTAACTCCTATCCTCTCAAGAATCCTTGGCGAAGAGGGATCGCTATCCGCTGATATCGAGAGGAGCATATGCTCTGTGCTCAGGTACTCATCATTCATATTCTGAGCCTCATTCTGAGCAGCTTCAAGCACCATATTCAATCGAGAAGTGATATAAATATCATCATCCTTTGAGATCGTGCTCTGAGGCATACATGAAAGATGGCCATCGATCTCGTTTTTAATCTGGACGATATTTATGCCTATCATACTTAGGATAGCAGTTACTATTC
>JAXHTN010000122.1:0-6026 GCA_034190145.1 Halobacteriota archaeon
ACAAGATAAACAACATCAAAGAGCAATATGAATACAATAAGGACGAATACGATAAGAATGACCATTGAACTCAAAACAGTGCTCTTGTCTTCTTCTGAAAGAACCTTGTATTCCGCCATCTTGCCATTTACTTTTCTATCATGAGTACGGCCATTAAAGTGAAATTTTAAACTATTGAAGATACGGATGGGTGCGTCATCCCTTCTGAAGACCATCCGGTAATAGATATATGTGAGAATTGCAAATGTTGCACTCAGTACAACGGCTGATAGCAATGGCCTTATGAGAGGATTCAAGTAGCCCACCTTTTTTTATACAATATAAACATCTGTCACAACCGCATAAATAACCATCGGAACAATACCAATATCTTGTTGTTTTTATATTATCTCAGTGTGTATGCTCCCTCTTTCTTTCCTACAAATACGTCATATACATCAGTGAATATCCCATGTTCGAGAACACCAACAATGTTTGATAGCTCGCCAGCGAGGACCTCTGGATCGCCAATCTCTCCAAAATCAACGTCAATTATTATATTACCATTATCGGTTATAACAGGGCCGATCTTCTTCACAGCCATTCTAAGTTCAGGCTTGCCACCCATATTAAGTGCGCTCTTTTCAACAAGATTTCTTGCAATTGAGACGACCTCTAAAGGAACTACATCATTAAGAGTATCCACAACCTTTGATTCATCGACACAGACAACAAATTTCTTTGCAGAAGATGCGACGATCTTCTCTCTTGTAAGAGCACCACCTTTACCCTTTATCAGATTTAGCTTGGAATCGACCTGGTCTGCACCATCTATTGCCAAATCAAGTATAGGATTTTCAGATAGAGTTGTCAAACGAATTTTACATTCGGTAGCAAGTATCTCCGAATCAAGTGAAGTTGGGACAGCCATTATTTCGATCCCCTCTTGCTTTATCTTCTCCCCAATCGCTTTAATGACATATGCTGCTGTTGAACCGGTACCAAGACCTATTATCATCCCATCTTCAACAAGCCCTGCAGCACCTTCAGCTGCTATCCTTTTTAAATCATCCATTCAAGTTACCTCTTCTTTAACGATTTAGATAATAAACCTCGCAATTAGCATGCTCACTTCATATAGTAAAACAAGCACACCGACAACCAGTAATTGGGACATTCCAGTTGGATCAGGCGTAACTATCATAGTTGCTGCAAGAAGCCCGCCGTACACCCATAATCTTCTTCCTTTAAGGGTTTCGTACTCGATCAGTCCCATCTTTATTGCCAAAAGTAGCACAAGTGGAAACTGAAGCGACAGACCGAAACCCGCGAGTACTGTCGTCACAATAGAGAAGGTTTTTTTGATCGATAATGCCGTAACAGCAAGTTCTTCGCCATATAGGATCGTATATTTTAGTATACCCGGAAGTGCCAAGAAGTAACCGAGAGCTATACCAATTATGAGAAGGAGAAGAGAAGATGGTACAACAAGAAGGAAGAAATTCCTCTCATGCGGGTAGAGCCCGGGGGCCATGAATTTGAAGACCTCGTAGATTACGAGAGGAACAGTAATGACCAAGGCACAGATTACAGATAACTTCAACCGTGTCAAGATAAGTTCAAGCGGTTCGTATATCACCATATCAATATCCGGCGATATTAAATCGTCCCACATTGCAATCATAATTTCTTCTGAGTAAAGCGGAAAAATGATAAGTATAGTGATACCTAAGGCAGCAAGTATCACAACAAGCCTATTTCTGAATTCGTCGAGATGCTCTGTTATTGGCATCTCTCTATCATTCAATGGGCTATCTGTACGCCTCTCATCCAGCTCAGCCATCTCTTTATATCCCTGCTTCAAAGGACTAGGGTGTTACCTTTATATGCTTTATATTATAATTCCCTTCTGATCTTGCGTTTCTTAACGGGACGGTGGGCCCCACAGGCATCACATTTGAGCATCAACACACGGTCACTTTTGTTCAGATGTGTATCAGGCCTTCCACATTCAGTACATGTGACGAACTCATCCACATAAGCATCAATTATAGAGTTTATATTTCCCTCGGCAAATCTTCCCTGAAATATGGCCCTTGTTCCATCTATCTTCCCAGCAGTACCCAACTCTCGGAGCATATATTTCATAAAATGATCTCGATCCCTATTCAGATAATCTGCAATGTTGTCAAAGTTATCGAGAATAGATGTCCTGCCCTCGTAAAAAATCCGGGGGACAGGTATATTGAACCTCGAATCGTTGATCTTAATATCCGGCATCTGAGATATCGCACGATCTAAATAACCTTCATACTCTTCCATCAATAGTTAAAGATAGCTTTCGGAACTAAAAAGGTTCCTACTTAGAACTTAATCAACTCGTCCCCTTTGTCGATAACTATTGTGCAAGGAGTTGGAAGTTTATGGCTCGCCTTTCTCAGAGACTCTTTAATCTTAAAGAAGTTCTGAGGCTCACCGCTTACGGTGAAGACCTTTTGGTCCTTCTTGACCCTGGCTGCCGTCCCGACTGCCTTTCCAAAAGCCCTTCTCATACCTTCCGAGACCCTATCTGCTCCCGCCCCGGTTGCCTGTTTATTCTCCCTTAACACCTGGTGAGGATAAACCCTTAATTTTAAATGATAATTGACTTTACCGAGCTCTTTTGATAAGTATCTGTTCGTAGTAACACGTGCTGCTTCAAGTGCAGTATGTCTTATCTGACAACCTTCTTTTGCCACCAGCGATACACTGACTGGAAATTCGGTCCTTAGGTCGCCCATATCATAATGAATGACTCTACTTCCTGGGATACCTCCCATGTACTCTCTTCTTGTGTATACTCGTTCAAGTCTTTTATACATCTTCGCTGGTTTTCGTGGCATGACTCGATGATGTTGTATCTAGTCATCTATAAATCTTTTGGAATGATAGACCATAACTTAAGATGAGAAAATCACAACTGTTATGTTGGCTGAAAGGGATATTGCCTTGGGCCGGGGTGGCCTAGTCTGGTTAGGGCGTCAGACTCATAGGGATACTGAGACGTCAAGCCTGAGAAATCTGAAGGTCGCGGGTTCGGATCCCGCCCCCGGCAGTTATTAAAGCAGACATGAATGAAATCTTGATAATTTTCAGTGGTCAAGTCCGGTTATGCGGTTATCATTGAGATCAAAGACTTCCACGACCTCGGAACCATCAGTTATTGAGAGTTTTGAATTTTCAGTTATCCATCCTATTCTCGCGGAACTCAGTTTATGGTTTTCAAATATTGATATTACTTCTTTCGAGTTCTCAGGTCTTGCTGTTACAAAGAAGCCCATCCCCGGATATATGGTAAGCCAATGGTTCATATTCAATCCTTCTGGCATAGGTACTTTTTCTACATCAATTACTGCGCCTTTTCCACTCACTTCAAGAAGCATTCCGATTGTGCCTATCAATCCCGGATTACTGATGTCCTTTCCGGAGTTGATAAGATGGGATTCTCCAAGCACCCTCATGGAATCGATCTGTTTTTGAAGAGTCTCCGGGTCTTTGTGAGATGTGGAATCCCAATTCAATTCTGATGACGGGTGAACCCTACCGTCAAGATCGACTGCCATTATAATATCATCCCCTACCTCTGCAGTACTACTGTAAATGACACAGCCTCTCTTCACGGTCCCGATTATTGCAATATCCAGTGAATTGTACTGGGTGTCAGGGTGTAAATGCCCTCCAACTATTGGGACATTGAACTTTCTCATGGCTTCGCTCATGCCTTTCGAGACCAACTCTAGAGTGCCCTTATCACTCACTGAGAAGACGTCGACCATTGCAATGGGTTTTCCTCCCATCGCAGCTATATCGTGGATGTTTACAAGAACTGCACAGTAACCGGACCATCTCGGATCAGAGACCATCAGCTTACTCCAGATACCATCTGCCGCCATCAGAAGGAGATCGTTACCGTTATCTATAACTGCTGCATCTTCGCCGAAAGAAGCAAGGACATTTGAATTTTCATTACCTTCATTAAATGATTGAACAAGCGGGCCAATCGCACTTTTCCTTTTAACTCCTTCGAAATCTCTTAAATAGTTAGCAAGACCAGTGAGCATCAAGTCTCCTTTACACATGTAAACATTATCTACTTTTCTTTCGCATTCGTACGTAATCAATCTCCAAAAACGTTATATAAATTAAAAGCTTAAGGGGAGTTGAAGAGGTATTGAATTGAGCGATAGTGAGATCTATGATAAAGTATATGATGAAGTCTCTAAAGTATTAGATGACAGCCCGTCTATGGGATTTAGTGTTTGGAGGGGGATGCTTGTAGACTTACAAGCAGTCATGGAGACGGTTATCCCTTACGACATACGCTATGGAGGTCTACCTTCGTTCTATGAGGCAGGAGTGAAATCGGGAGAAGAGTTTGGTAGATGGGTCATCGAACAGTTCGACCTTGAGGAAAAAAGCATCAAAGAGCGCACACGCTATGTTGATGCATTGCTGGATCAACTGAACATTGGAAAGCCAGAGTATGTTGGTAGCACGAAGGAAGGAAATGTACTCAGATTTGATGGTGGGACGATGTTTGCAAAAGAGTACAAGAAAGTAGGAAGAAATGTCTGTTATCATGGTGCAGGTTTCACCGCCGGTTCAACAAGTGTAATTGCTGGAGGGAGGAAGTTTAAGGTACGAGAAACCAGTTGCGTTGCTGCGGGAGATCCTTACTGCGAATTTGTCATATCACTCGAAGAGAAGTGAGAACCCAGCTTTTCTTTTCATCATTTCTTTAGGACTTCTGATATTTTCTTTTCATATTCCTCAAGTGAGATCAGGTTTTCCTCTGCAACCATGGATTTCTCTTCACAAGCCACTTCATCGTCTTCATCAACCCAACCTATGGCCCTATTAACGATGTACACATTTTTGTGACTATCCTTTGCCCTGAACTTCTCAGAGATCTCAACCTTCTCGGGAAATAGACCGCCTATTATAATAACATTCTCAGCACAATCGAACTTGTATGGGTGTACCTCCTGTGATTCACAAGATTCTGCACTTTTTTCATCTTCAAAAACTGCGCTGCAAACGTCGCATACATATCTTACTATCTTACTAACCATATATATCACCACCTAAACATGACCCTACTTTCTTCTCCTAATATACCTACGTCATATCCTCAGTCTTTCCAGTTATGATAGGTCTACCGAAGTAAAGCCACCAACTGATCGTCTTCCTTTTACATCCAAATCATTTGTGATATCTACTTATCTTTGTTTTCTTAGTTACCGGTTGACTATAACTTTTTCAAATCGTAAGATCATATGATGTAATAATGTAACGCAGACTCTTCGATAGAACTAGGAAAAAGAGTCAATATAAAAGAGAAGATATATCGATTGGGAGAAATGGATGGCAATTACTTTATACTTGACAGAATGCTCGGCCGTCTTGTGACCTGGCTGAGAATACTTGGATACGATACACTGTATGTAAAGGACTTAAGTGTCAGTTTCAAGGAAGAGGATGATCTCATGCTTTTTATATCAAAGATGAGCAGTCGGATATTGGTTACAAGGGATAAGGTACTTTCCCAGAGGGCCAGAAGATACGGACTCAATCATTATTATATGAGATCCGATAAGATTATGGAGCAACTGAGTGAACTGTCACTTGTTTATGATATCAAACTCGAGCCGAAGATGATGAGGTGCAGTATCTGTAATGAAATATTAAGAAGAGCAGATCTTCTAACCGATAGGTGCTCTTAAGAAGTGATTATGTTCCCAGATGGATGGTCGAAGATGAGGCTGATTTTTTCATATGCGATCATTGTGGTAAGGTCTACTGGCAGGGAAGCCACTGGGATAACATTAGAAGGGCACTGATGGAGCCTGAGAAATAACCTCGGGTGGAGAGGTTTAATTACGCCATTGGATTTATAAAGCTACTTATTGAACCCATTTCAAAACTATTTATGGTTTAAGAAACATCTTCCATTTGAGGGGATGAAAATTGAAGTTTGAAATATTATCAGATGAGCAATGGAAATTCAT
>JAXHTN010000123.1:0-5987 GCA_034190145.1 Halobacteriota archaeon
GGATCCAGGTTGAACTGGTGACGTGCACAAGCAAAACTTTGCCTTTAAATGCAGCGGGTTGGGCGTTTTTCGCAATCGTTTTTCCCACTGCATCATCCCAGAAACTCCAAACATGGGAAAGAGCCATTTATGATAAATTTTAGTATCGGCGAGGAGGATAGATCGGTGGTCTTGTCATCGATGCGGGGGGACTCATTTGGCCATGACCATTTCTCTGACAGAGCTCAGATCCTAATCTGGCAACATAGCACATTTCAAAATCTGCCCAGGCACGTAAGATCACTCGATGCAGGATATTTCACTAGTAGTGGAGAACTCAGATCCTCAGGGGATGCACAGGAGTACTTCATACTCTGTGAGAAGATAGAGGGGACCGAGTACTTTCTAGATCTTGAGAGGATAAAGTCAGACGGAATAAATGATATTGATAAAGATCGAGTAGTAGCACTCTCCTCATATCTTGCCGAGATACACTCGATAAAGAATAGCGATGAGAAGGCTCTTTATACAAGACGTATACGTGATCTTTTGGGGCACGGAGAATGTATATTTGGGATAATGGACAGTTATCCCAAAGGACTAGAGTACATATCTGATGAAGAGTTGATGGAAATTGAGAAGAAGTGCGTTGAGTGGAGATGGAAGCTTAAAGATAGATCCGAACGGCTCTGCATGGTCCACGGGGATTATCATCCATGGAATATAATGTTTAGGGATGGTACAGACTTTACAGTTCTTGATCGGAGCAGAGGCGAGTGGGGTGAGGCTGCCGATGACGTCTCCTCGATTACCATCAACTATATATTTTACTCCCTCTACAAGTATGGGAAGCTGGATGGCGAGTTCAAGGAGCTATTCGAACTCTTCTTTGAGAACTATCTGAAGAAGACGGGAGATGAAGAGTTACTCAGTGTCATACAGCCTTTCTTCCTATTCAGAGGGCTTGTAGTCGCTTCTCCTGTCTGGTATCCCAACATAGAGACGAGTATGAGAGACAAGCTATTCAACTTCATGAAGAATGTGATATCAGATGAGAAGTTTGATTTTCTTCAAGTGAACGAGTATCTTAAGTGATGATGTATGAGAATTGGAATAATAACGAGGGGAAAGTACGGCCTTCGAGTCATCGATACAATCAAGAAGCGAACGGATATGTCAGTCATCTCGACGAGTCTACCCGACGTTCTCCCGGATTTTATAGATGAACCTGAGGAGATAGTAGATAGTATTGACGAGAATATCTATGATGTTGACTTGCTCTTCAGCTATGCACTGCACCCGGACCTGAATCCGGAGATCGTGAAAGCGGCTGCAAAGAGAGGTGTCAAGGCAGTGATGATCCCCGGTGGTCCATCAAGGGCGGGGAGCATCGAGGAGCTTGAGAAGATATCGGAGGAGTACGGTATCTTCGTTGAGGTAAATGAGATCTGTTGCTCGCTTGGCGGATCTACAAACGAGACTGTAAATGAGTACGCATCAAAACTTGGAAGACCGATCTATAGGGTGGATACTAAGGACGGAAAGGTATCGGGCGTTGAAGTAATAAGAGGATCACCATGCGGTGATAGTTGGTTTGTCGCAGAAGAGTTGGTAGGAATAGATGTCGACGAGGCCGCAGCTAAGGCAGGTCTATTAACCCAGATATATCCATGCAGGGCTTCACGCGGCTTGAAAGGGAATATCCACGTCTCCGCAGAGATCCATAAGAAGGCAATAGAGGATTCCCTCAAGTCCTCATGACATTCTCGCTCTCACACATAGGACACTTCACAAGTGCATCTGGGTCTTCCTGGAAGACATGTTCACAGACGTTGCATTTGAAGTAAACCTTGCTCTGGTCGATATCAAAATCCATGGCACCATAAGGTTATTGGTACCAGCCGTATTTATATATATCTAGGAGATCATTTATAACTACGAAGATATGAGGGGGATTTTAATGAGTGAAGAAGGTTATGTGATAGGTTCCGATAGGGTCATGCAGATAGGTAGTAGGAGTGTCTCGCCTGATGTGAGAAGACTGCATGATATGGATGATGTTATTTATGACCGTGAGTGGTTGAAAAAGGCACGTGACACCGATCTCTACTATATGTACCGGGGAGTCTGCCTGAGCAAGAATGACGAAGACAAGATGAAGGAGTATAATTTGAGATATGATGTTACTGTCATACCTCCGGGAAATCTGGGAGTAGAGTATGTCAAGACTGCGGGACATTATCATCCACCTTTACCAAACTCGGAGCTTACCTACGGTGAGACATATGAAGTGCTTAAAGGGACGGCCCATTACCTCCTGCAGGACAACGTTGATGGTAAAGTGACTGATGTCATACTTATAGAGGCAAATGCGGGCGACAAGGTAATAATTCCGCCAAATTATGGCCATATCACAATAAACCCATCAAACAAGGCAATTATGATGACAAACTGGGTATCAAGTGTCTTTTCGTCAGTTTATGATCAGATAAAGGAGAATAAAGGTGGTGCTTACTTCGAGACAACAGATGGCAAATTTATAAAAAACGAGAAGTATGAAGATCTCCCGGATATACGATTCTTGAGTCCGACCACCCAGCTTGATGTCGGTTCAAAGGTTGGACTTAAGAAAGATAAAGAGATGTACGGCCTGATAAGAGAAGATCCCGAACTTCTTAACTATCTTAACGAGCCTTCTGAGTATGATTGGCTATTTAATGAAATTCTCGATACCAAGTAGAAAAGATTATTAAGTTGGTCGGCTTAACTTGTGATGCAATAAGAAGGACTAGTGGGCCCGTAGTCTAGCTGGTTATGACGTCGCCTTGACACGGCGGAGATCATGCGTTCGAATCGCATCGGGCCCATCTCATTTTAAAAATGACTACTCTTTTATGTAATCTTCAATCTTTATCTTCTGATATTCCACTGTCTTATACTCATCCTCTTTCCCCTTCGGCGTTGTTGCATCGATGAGCATCTTAGAGGTTCTGGCTTTCTCACCAGGCGGTTTCTCTGCGGATGGATCTAGCGAACTCGATGGCTGATCCTCTTTTATCCTTATGTCCCTTTGTGGTTGGACCCTTGTTGCTATCGCCCATTCGATTGCATTTGGATCGTAAATGTCCACATCCTCATCAACAACTATACAGTTCTTCAGCGATGGGTGGCCCTTGTAAGCAGCCTCGGCAGCTTTCATGGCATCACCCTCGTCCTCTTTTCTTATCTGAACGATAGCATGAAGCCAGCTGCATCCTCCTTCGGTAATCAGAACGTTCTTACAGGAAACCTCTTTTTTAACCTCATTAAATATAGTCGGCTCCTTTGGCATCCCCATAAGAAGCTTGTGTTCTCTTTGTCCCGGAAGGAGAGCCTGATAGATCGGATCTCTTCTCCGAGTGATACAGTCTATCTCAATTATGGGTTGCTGCCTTATGATATCACGTGTGTTTGTGAGATCGACAAAAGGTCCTTCATCACTCTCATCTCTTGTGATCCTACCCTCAAGCACAATTTCGCAATTAGCCGGAACCTCAAGGTCCTTTGTCTTGCACTTTACAAGATCCGTATTACCAAGAGCATTTGCGATCGTCAGTTCATCCACACCACTGGGTGGCCCAAGAGAAGCCGCAATCAAGACTGGCATGGAATTTCCGATACATATTGCTATCTCAAGATCGCCCTCGGTCTTAATGTATGTCTTGTGTGTCTGTCTCTTTTCGATAAGTCTCGCTGTAAATCTGTTCTTTCCTATAGTCATCAGACGGTGATAACATGCATTTCTACCGGTCTCAGGGTCCTTTATTACTGCAACACCTGCCGTAACATAAGGCCCTCCATCTCCTTCCAAGTGAAAAAGGATTGGAAGATCATTTAGGTTAATATCATCCTTATCAATCACAACCTCTTGGCATGGTGCATTTTTTACCAAATCGGGCTCTTTCGAAGCACCTAATGCATCTGAAATTTTTAGAAGAAGCTCATCCATCGTCGTATCAAGACCGGAAGCAATGAGTTCCCTCGAAGAACAAAGGCCCCCAAGAACCTTGTAATCGGAACAACCTTTGATGTTCTCAAAGAGAGTTGGCCTCTCTTTAAGCTCGTTCATTACAGCAGCCATCTCGATGTGAGGATCAACCTCCCTTTCAACCTTGACAAGTTTATTTTCAGCCTCAAGCCTGTCGATAAAATCTCTAAAATCCATCTAACACACATCCTTCTATTAATACTATCAGACCCGTTTCGCTTTGATAGTATGTAAGACTTGATTTAAAAGGTTTCGTGTAAAATATATTTCATAGTATTTATTCGTTAAAATCAAATAAGTAATCTTATAAGGGGGATATTGCAGGCGTTTTTAAGATACAAATCGGCACGTTGTTCATGAGTCACCAAAAGAAAAAGCTTTTATTGATAGAGATCCATAAATGTACGGTAGATAAATGAAGGTGGTAAGATATGGACAATAAGATGATTATTGGTATACTGATAGCGGTAGTAGGGGTTATGGGAATATTAGTAATTGCGTTACCCTCCCTGAATCAGCCTACAGGAGTTGAAACTGTTTATGTCACGGTTACACCTGTCCCAACCGAAAACGGGGCAAGCGCAAAACCACAAGGTGGCGATTCTTCTTGTGATATGTGCCACGCAGATGCAGACAGGGAACAGTTACATATTGATGGTGGTCAGCTATGTGCCCAATGTCATGGTGGAGCAAATGGAAATGTTCATGAGATTCACCCAACTCAGAGCTGTAATGATTGCCATGCCGGAACTCAGCCGACAATTCCAAAAGCAGAAGAAGGACACACCGTCTGTGAGAACTGTCATGGATACCCTGATGCAAGCAAGCCAAGTTATGGTAATCTCGTAGATATACATATCCCAAGAGGTGTCGGATGTACAGTCTGCCACACAGGACCTATATCAGAGATCCACAAAAGTGGCTAAGTCTAAGTTTAAGAAAATAGGTTGATACCCCCTCAAGCGGGGTATCCCATCTCATATTTCATACGTTGCCATTCCTCATCTGAAATCTTGAACCTATTGCTGTTCTTTTTGTTTCTTTTTTCATCAATGGAATCCCCAATAAATATTGCTGAGAATACAAATATAAGTGTCAATCCAAGGACTATTTTCGGATCGATAAACGCAACACCATCTCTTAGCATCGAGTAATTGTCAAGCGCTGCCACAAAGCCACTTACAGCAAAAACACCCAGAAAACCGTTCGTCATCCAGTACATGGAATCTTTTGAGACTCTCTGCATCAGAAGTGGTGTAGAGAGAACTAGCGAAACGGATGTCAACTTTAGGAGCAAAAATGATGCCATACCATAATTGATAGAAACATATCTGAAAAGAGGATTATACTCGGCCATGAAGCCGTATTTCGCCATCATTTGAGTTGCTGTAAGGCCATCGAGGAAGCCAAATGTAATAATTCCCGTTATAAATAGTACTAGCTGATATATATCCATATGTCTATGATGATCGTTCTTCACCTTGTCACCCCATTTTGATTTTTGTTAAGTTATGACAATAAGCCACATCAATAAGGTCTTAACATTATATTACATGTATTGAACACTTATATAAATCAAATGAGCAAACCATAGAATTACATGTACATGATTCTACCAAAAAAGATCATTATCAATAAATTCTATGAAAAAACCATGTCAATAAATCCACTTTCTTTTTGTGAGTTCAACATTGGTAAAAAGAGGTAATCGGCAAGAAATGAAAAATAAAAAAAAAGAATATCGTGTCCCCAAAAAGAGGGGACATATTTTTTGTTCGACTTTTGCTATTTTAGTTCACTGTCTATGCTGGGTTGGTATAATTGCCAGTGATTGTCACATCACTAACGTTGGTCGTTGCTCCACTCATGTTACCGTATGTCGTTATGTTGTAATATCCGTTTGTTTTGAAGTTGATGCAACTCCAGTTACCTGTAGAATCCTGTACTGCGTCGAGTTTCATGCTGTATGCATGTGTCCAGT
>JAXHTN010000124.1:0-5946 GCA_034190145.1 Halobacteriota archaeon
CCTAGTATCACCTTATCAACTATAGATAGGGCACCAACCATCTCTACTCTCTGCTCCTCGGGGATTATCGGTTTTGGTTTGTGTGTGACGTTCACATCCCTTGCAACGATGACTATAAGCTCATCCCCCAGTTTTTTTGCTTCCCTAAAGTAGGTTAGATGACCTGGATGAAGAATATCAAATGTTCCTGTTGCAAGGACCCTTACCATATAGATTCCTCTTCTATATCGAACTCAACGTCAAGGATTTCAAGTTTGGTCAAAGTTCCTGACCTATTGTAGCATTTCCAAGAGTCCCAATCGTATGGGTAACATGTGATCATGTGATAGTTACCCCTTCTTGAGAACATGTGTAGATCCTCATCTGATGGGGTGGTGTCAGGTATCGGATGGCTGTGAACCGAACCCACTGTAGAAAGTCCAATAGGTGCCATGTCAAGTCGCATCACAGCACTCATCTCTGAAGATTTTGTACCAGGGAGTAATATAACATTCGCAATAACATCTTTTTCTGTCTGCAAAAGACCTGCGAACTCGAGAGGGTGAGTTGACTTGCTAGCATTCAATATGAAATCGAGTGTATCCCTTGCAATCCCCTTAATCACTTTTGAACCCATAGGAACCATTAAATATTGTTCAGTAAACCGCGACCGGCCAGAATTCCTGTAGCTGCAGAGTTGACAATATCTCTTGAAAGTCCGGTCCCATCACCTGCTGCAAAGAGATTTTTTACGCAAGTCTGCATATCACAATCCACGACAAGCTTCATAGAGTAAAACTTGATCTCCGGTGCATAAAGGAGTGTAGAATCTGAGGCAACACCAGGTATGATCTCATTTAACTTCTCAAGACCTTCGATCACATTCATCGTAATTCTGTGAGGTAGTGCCATAGATATGTCACCGGGAGTCGTATCCTTCAATGTATTCTTCACAGAGTTTCTTCTTATCCTTTCCCAGGTTGATCTTCTACCTCTTCTAAGATCGCCAAAGCGTTGAACGAGGGGCTTTCCCCCTCCTATTGTAGTAGCTAGTTTTGCAATCGATTTTCCGTACTTCGTTGTATTCTCAAGAGGTTCTGTGAGTTGCATCTGCGTCAGAAAAGCGAAGTTTGTATTTTCAGACTTTAAATTCTTCATAGAGTGACCATTCACACCTATCGAGTCGTCATAACTCTCTTTTACGACAAATCCATGTTCATTTGTACAAAAAGTCCTTGTGAGGTCGTCATATCGCTTGGTACGTATGTAAAACTTCGGATCCCTGTTTATTCGTGTGACAGGGTCCATAACAATAGCAGGAACTTCAACTCTTACTCCAAGATCTATCGGTGCAAAATCTGCTTCGAGATCATATCTCTTAACAAGCTCATCAACCCATGATGAACCGACCCTTCCGGGAGCAAGAATCGTCTGTTTTGATCTTATCTTCGAACCATCGGAAAGCTCGACACCTTTGCAACATCTTTCTTCTATTATCAAACCAGAGACTTCTGTCTTGACTCGAAACTTTACGCCCTTTTTTACAAGATCATCTTTAAAATTTTTTATAACCATAGGGGCCAGATCAGATCCCATATGTCTCTGTGGAATGTCAAGAAATGTAGCACCTACGGATGCTGCACGCCGTTTTAATTTCTCAAGCTCTTCATCAGTAGGCTCGTGCATCTCTTCAGGGGAGCCATATTTGAGAAATGTCTCATCCACTTGCTTTACAAGCTCCCATGAGATTTTATCATCTTTTGTGAGTTCGGAAAGATCACCCCCAACATCCGGTCGGAGATTCAACGTACCATCCGAGAAAGTCCCAGCACCACCGACACCACACATTATATCGCAAGGTTTGCAACTGGCGCACTTTACAGTCTCTTTCATTTGGCATTTCCGGTCTCCGATGTCATCACCTTTGTCTACAATAAGAACACCGAGTTTGCCCACAACTTCATTTGCGGCGAACATGCCTGCGGGACCTGAACCCACTATTACTACATCTTCTTCCACGTACCTTACCTCTTCTTTTTATAACCTCAAGTACCTTATAACTTTATGCGTTGGTATGGTTAAACTTCCCTTTTTATGCAGAACTCATCCCCTGATATTTTCAGGACTATACCCAATTCCTTGAGATAGTCCAATGCAGAACCATCTCCATGAATGAATAGTTCAATAAGATCGTCGGTTTCATCAACGTCGGAACTTACAAAAAATGAGTCGTAAATACCCACACTCAAACCATTCTCCTCTGCGATCGCCAGATGATCGAGATAACTGGTCCCATGGTAGTCAACGACAAATTCACTTGGCTTTCGTAGAAAAAGTATATTAGTTCCACCCCTTCGTCCTGGTGAGATTATCACATCCCCTTCATGACTGAGGATCCCATTTATGTGTTCTTTTTTGATTAATGGAAGATCCGGCATTACGATCAAAAGAGGCACCTTAATACGAACAAGAATCTCATTTAAAGCCTCGTTTAGGTCTTTTTCATTCAAGAAGAGATCCATTTCTTCAAGCCCCTCCTCAAGGGTTTTTGCGAGGACTACTATCTCGCCAGCATCCGAATCCTCAAGTATTTTTAGGACATCCTGGAGCATGCATCGTGCAAATATCACTCTTTCTTCTTTGCTCAGAAGTGAAGAGAGACGTGATTTTGGATTTGAACCCTTGTAGGGGACGACAGTCATCATGTCTCTTCTTTATTCCTCTTCTTCCACTCATCAAGCGGTATTCCGTATTTGGCCTCGATCTCTTCTCTGAATACAGGACCGGAATTGTAGGCACAGAATGGGACTATCCTCCTCTTTGGATCAGGTGTTGCGTAATGAACAAGACATCTCCTTACCCGCTCAATATCATAGTTAAATGCGTCCTGGAAGTGCATGCCGCTGACGAGTATCATCTTCCAATGTATCTCTGATAGTCCTGACTTACCATCGGCCATGAAGAGTGATTGGATGAATTTGAGAGGATCCATATCCTTTGGTGCTCTATCCTTATCAAAGTGCTTCTGTAGCGACTTTATCATCCTCTCAGGAATCTTAGCCGTTGAGATATCTTTGTTCCTTACTTCCGATACGATCTCGGATGTATCACTCAAGAACCCCATAACGTCGACAAAGTGCGTTATTGGTATCACCTTATCACCCTCTACAAATAGATAAGTAGCGATACCGCAGTGAGGGTGGGCACTGAAGGTGACCTTCGGTTTTCCATCGATAAGTCCGGCAAGTTCCGAAATAGGGGTGACACATGGTACAGGGTAGAAGTCATCCTTCTCGAGATAACCGGTCTGCTTCACGAGCCTATCAACGAGATCCGATAGAGTGAACCTCTCTTTAAGCCTCTGTTCTTGTGATATCCTCCCTGCAAAGGATACCGGTTGATAGATGACACTTCTCACGACATCAACATTATCCACTGCAAATTGTGTAATGCTGCCGACCTGATCGTCATTTATACCATTTACTATCGTTGGGACAAGGACTGTTGAGAGCGGTTTGGGAGTTGTATTTCTGAGATTTTCTATTGCTTTCATCTTGGTCTCAAGAAGTGGTTTTCCTCTAGCCTGGATGTAGTTATCATCGTTAAGTCCATCGAACTGGAGATAAACAGTATGTAAACCGGCATCAAGCATCTCTTGAGCAAAATTGGGATCTCTTGCAATCTTGATCCCGTTTGTGGCGACCTGAACCTGTGGAAAACCAAGCTCACTTGCTTTTCTTATCGCATCAAAGAATCTAGGGTATATTGTCGGCTCACCGCCTGCAAACTGAACTGCTACAGTTGCAACAGGCTCGTTAGCCCTCAAGACCTTCAACATATCAACAACTTCATCAAAAGAAGGCTCGTAGACATATCCGGCAACATTGGCATTTGCAAAACATATGGGGCACTGCAAGTTGCATCTATTGGTCAGATCGATATTTGCAAGAGCGGTATGACTCAAATGAAGGTTGCAGAGGCCACAATCAAATGGGCAGACCTCTGCATCGGGGATGTTCGGGTTATAAACACCCTCCCCATCAAAGGCAAATTTCTCAACTTTCAAGTACAGGTCAGCATCGGACCAGTAAATGTCCTCGAATTCACCGTGCTTTGCACACTCTTTCCTCATCCAGACAGAACCGTCACGTTCGAATACCTCAGCACTAATAATCTCTTTACAAACCGGACATAACGAGCTTGTGGTCTTGGGCAGACCTACTTCTAAAGCACTTTTGGTTTTTTTCATTAAACCCCGCCACTCCTCTATAGTAAACATTATAATAATAAAGTGTTTCTTTGTGTAGTGGTAGGAATGAGTACATCATATGTAATAATACATACGGTATTGGCGGCTTTATGGCTGATGCTTCCTGCATACTTTCCCAACAGTACTGCAGCACTTGTAAAGGGAAACTTGCCTTTGGATTTTGGAAAGAATTTCGTAGATGGGAGACGTATTCTTGGTGATGGTAAGACTTACCGGGGTTTTATCGTAGGTGCCTTCAGTGGTATATTGGTGGGCCTTTTTCAGAACGTCTTAATTCGTATTTACAACCCATTTGCTATGCCTTACCTTAATATTATAGGGATCATCTGTCTATCATTCGGATCTATGTTTGGGGATACCGCCGCTAGTTTTGTTAAGAGACGAATAGGCCTTGATAGGGGTGAGTTATTTCCATTCGTGGATCAGCTCGATTTTGTTGCAGGTGGATGGTTACTTTTACTCATATTTGCACGTGATTGGTTCCTCGAGGTATTCACGTTACAGATCATTATCGCAGCCCTTATAATCACTCCATTGTTACACGTGAGCATCAACAGAATGGCTTACAAGATAGGTAGGAAGGATGTGCCATGGTGAAATGTGATATATGTGGCCAGGAGGCGAAGACGCATAAATGTGTTTTATGTAACAAGGAGGTTTGTAATACCCATTTCCATCACATGATCGGTGTCTGTACCTGTTGCGTTAAGATAAAAGAGGAGATTCCTAAAGGTTATATAGAATCTCTTCTAAACTCAGATTGATGGCAACAATAGGTATTGCAGATACTACTTTTGCACGTGTTGATATGGGTGCTGTTGCGATAAAAGAGCTTAAGAGAGGGACCTCTGCAACGATAAAGAGATACATCGTGCCTGGAATTAAGGACCTACCAGTTGCCGCAAAGAAGCTTATTGAGGAAGAGAGGTGCGACCTGGTAATGGCCCTTGGGATGCCGGGGGCACAAGATAAGGATAAGATGTGTGCACACGAAGCTTCATCCGGCTTAATAATGGCTCAACTCATGACGAACACCCACATCATCGAAGTCTTTGTCCATGAAGATGAAGCAGAGGATGAGAAGGAGTTGAGATGGCTTGCCGAGAGCAGGACAAAAGAGCATGCGCAGAATGTGATAAAGCTATTGTTCAAACCGAAAGATTTTGAAAAAGAGGTAGGTCAAGGCAAGAGAGAAGGTTTCAAGGATGCCGGGCCCGCTAGATTGTGATTAATAGGTAAACCCCATAATTTTTGGGCAAAAATCGACTTTAATCTTAATCCAGTCAGCTGATACAGCGTAAAGGAAGGAAATATTTACTATGAGCGCCCATATTAGTTTAAGGGAATACATGTTGGGCGATAAGGCAGATGAGGTGAAATGTGACTTCTGTTGTAAGTCACTTGGCATCGAGAGAAAGAAGAAGTGGCATGATAAGCAGTTCTGTTCGGACGGATGTGAACTGAAGTACAGATCAAGTAGTCCCAAGAGATATCAGGCAACCTCTCGGTTGATACCTGACGAGACATTCGAGATCCATAAAAAGTGAAACCTATTCTTTGCCTTCCATAAGCATCCTCTCAAGCTTCTCTGCAGCACACTTGTGATCAAACTTCTTTGCAAGTGCTAGCGAATTCTTTGAGATCTCTCTTCTCAGCTCTTTATCCTTCAAAAGCATTATGACATACTCTGCGAACTG
>JAXHTN010000125.1:0-5929 GCA_034190145.1 Halobacteriota archaeon
GAATATAAGTTCAAGGACCTGCCAAAAGGTGCAAAGATAGGAACATCCAGCACCCGCAGAAAGGCCCAGCTTCTAAGGATAAGGCCGGACTTGCAGATAGAGGATATTCGAGGTAACGTTCACACAAGGATTCGAAAACTCAAAGAGTATGATGCGATAGTTATGGCAAAAGCCGGCCTCAATCGCCTTGATATTGATATTGAAGTTGAAGAGCTGGACTTTACCACCTCTGCCGGGCAGGGTGCTATTGCAGTTGCATCAAAAGAAGGTTCTGGGGCAACTGAAATCATAAACAAGCTCGATCATGAGGCTACAAGAATAGAAGTTGAGATTGAGAGATCGATACTTGGCGGGCTCGGTGGTGGATGTATAGTGCCGATGGGCACCTCTGCTGAGATACAAGGAGATCGGGTAACCGTGAAATCCGATGTTCTCTCACTCGACGGTAAGAGGGATATAGTAGTAAAAAGAGAGTTTCCTCTAAATGATTACAAGAAAGGATCACTTGAGGTTGTTGGAGAACTCAAGAAGAGAGGCGGATCAGAACTCATAAGAGAGGCAATGGACGCGAGCTAATTCTTTCACATCGGTTCTGCCTTTATCTCGGATGGAAGCGTCATTGAGAGCAGAAACTCAGGAATCTGTTTTGAAGTCGAGACCCTCAGATAAAAGTTCGCATTCTCCTCGATCTTTCCTTTGTATTCAAAGGATATCTTTGCATCTGTTTTGTACATATCCACACCGAGTATAGATGCTCGTACTCCAATCTCCTGCATGTTATACTCTGTTCCGTAAGAAAGATCCTTTCTCTCTCCATTTACTGAGAGGACCACTCCATCATCCTCAGGAATGGCGAATAGCTCATTGTTACCGATTTTAATCTCTTCCGAGGCCGGAAACGTTACGTTATATGTCACCATATACGGGTATGATTCGGAACCAAATGGAGTTGTCGTCTCTACATCTATCGAGAGATAGACCACAGCAAAAAGTATTGCAATTATGGCTATTAAGAGATATAACCGAGTATGCACTGGTTTCTCATTCTCTTCCATATTATTACCACTGGTTCCATATTTTAAATACTTTTGTGAAGCGCTCTGTGTACCAAAAATTTTATATTACAGTTTCTACCATTACTTAAGTGAGGGGATTTTATGGAATCTGAGCCAAGGGACATCATCATTGAACGTTTAGAGAATAAACTGAGAGATACAAAAAATCTGGAGGAACGCGTAGTTGCTCTAGAAGAGGCTTTTTTCGAGATGAGTTCAATCATCAACGGGCTTCTTAAGAATCTTAACACCCAGAAGGATATTTTACAAGATCTTGTAAATCGCGATTACCATGAGAATATTGACTCTTCTCCTGTTTTAAAATCCCCTGAAATTGCAGAAGAGCCCGTAATGCCAAAGAACTCTGAATATATAATCGCAGAAAGTGGTTGCAAAACTGAAGGAGTTAATGCATGCCCAGTGACGAAGGGAGATATAATAATCGCTTCTGATAGGTCTAGTCGGAGAACCCAAGAGCGATTGATATCAAGAGCAAACGAAGATATCATTATTGTCCAGAGATAGGTTGAGCTAAGATTTCGTTACCTCTTTATCCTATTATTGCATTCTCTAAAACCGTGTCAAAAGTTGTCTTGGGTATCGAAGGAACTGCCTGGAACCTCAGCGCTTCAGTTGTAAATGAAGAAAGGGTGATATCAGAGGCCGAGTCTTCATATGTACCGGAAAGGGGTGGTATTCACCCCAGAGAGGCGGCCCAACACCACGCATCAGTCATAAAAGAAGTCGTAAGAGATGCGCTCGTTCATGCTAAAAATGAAGGGTATGCGCCAAAGGATATATCAGGAGTCGCTTTCTCGCAGGGGCCGGGTCTTGGGCCATGTCTAAGAACAGTTGCAACGGCAGCACGTGCATTATCTCTATCACTTAATATACCACTCATAGGTGTCAATCATTGTGTCGCCCATATCGAGGTGGGACGTTGGAAGTGTAATATAAAAGATCCAGTTGTTCTCTACACAAGCGGTGCAAACTCTCAGGTCCTCTCATATAGGGGTGGCAAGTACAGGATATTTGGTGAGACACTTGATATCGGTATCGGCAACGCCCTCGACAAATTTGGAAGACATGCCGGACTTAAACATCCGGGTGGACCAAAGATTGAGGCGCATGCCAAGGATTCTAACAATTATATACCATTGCCCTATGTTGTAAAGGGGATGGATTTCTCATTCTCAGGGCTTGTAACAGCGGCAAAAGATGCCCTTTCAAATGCCCCCCTCGCTGACGTCTGCTATAGTCTGCAAGAGACTGCTTTTGCTATGATGGTTGAGGTGACTGAAAGAGCAATGGCTCACTGTGGTAAGGATGAATTACTACTTGTCGGAGGAGTTGGGGCAAATTCCAGGTTGAAAGAGATGCTTAAAAAGATGTGTGAGGATAGGGATGCAACATTTGCTGCCCCGGAAAACCGTTTTATGAAGGACAATGGCGCAATGATAGCTCACACCGGTAGGATAATGTTAGAAAGCGGTCTTTCAACTCCAATAGATAAATCTCACGTAAGATCGGATTATAGACCGGACGATGTCGAAATCACATGGTTATGAAGAAAATTCTCATCTCGCGTTTTTGTCAACAACTATGTAATCTTTTATGGCACGAACAGAATCGAAAGGTAAAAACGCAGATCCGCCGTCGCTTACCTTCAAACTACTTTTATCTGCTTCGAGATCCAGTTTAACCACAATATCAACGAGATTGCCGGATCTCAGATCAATAATAATGTTGTTTAATATCCCTATGTTGTCTCCATCGGTGCTTAACACTTTCTTATCAACCATCTCTGTTGCAAATACTTTTGACATTTAAAATCCCTCTCTTCTATCCTTTCAATACTATCCTTTAGATCAAAAAATCTTAGCTCTATAGATCAAGCTCTTCATTAATTAAATAAGTTGCGACTCCTCGTAAAAATCAGGATAGATAGTATCACTTCAGAAATCGGCACTTTTATAGACCAGACAAACCTAGAGGTGGTGAGGGCTGAGCATGAAACACGAGGTTGAGGAGATCATCGATACGGTCAAGGATCATCACCGTTTCTTCAAGAATTCACTTCCGATGATAGCAAGTGAAAATATTACTAGTAGGACCGTAAGGGCACTACTTTCGTCTGACCTATCTCATAGATATGCGGAAGGGACGGTTGGCCACAGGTACTACCAGGGTTGCGGCTACATAGATATCATCGAGGGTAAGGCGATTGAACATGCAAAAAAACTGTTCAAAGCAGAGCATGTGAATGTTCAACCGATATCAGGTGTTAATGCAAATATTGCGGCATTCTTTGCACTATCAGAACCAGGAGATAAGATATTGGCACTTGCGGTTCCAAATGGGGGCCATATTAGCCACGCCAGGTATTCTGCCGCAGGTATTAGAAAATTACAGGTGGATACACATCCCTTTAATAATGAAGAGATGAACATCGATACGGATGCGATGCTTAAAAAGATAAGAGAGTATGAGCCCAAGGTCATCGTCTTCGGAGCGAGTTTATTCTTATTCCCACATCCGGTCCGTGAGGCAAGGGAAGCAGCCGACGAGGTTGGTGCAAAGATCATGTATGACGGTGCACATGTCATGGGCCTTATAGCGGGTGGACAGTTTCAAGATCCGCTAAGAGAAGGTGCGGATATAATGACAGGCTCAACACATAAGACCTTCCCCGGTCCACAGGGCGCAATAATTCTATCAAAGACCGATATCGGCCATAAGATCGATCATGCAGTCTTTCCAGGAACCGTAAGCAACCATCACCTTCACCATGTTGCAGGCCTTGCAGTCTCACTTGTTGAGATGCTTGAGTTTGGGGAAGATTATGCAAAACAGACTATTCTCAACGCAAAGGCACTCGCAGAGAGGCTATATGAGCTCGGACTCAATGTGCTTTGTGAAGAACTGGGTTTTACCGAGTCACATCAAGTTGTAGTGGACGTATCGGATTATGGTAGCGGTTCTGTCGTTGCAAGTAATCTGGAGCTTGCAAATATTGTGGCAAATAAGAACCTGCTTCCCTGGGATGATGTTAATTACTCTGATTACCCCTCGGGTCTTCGCCTGGGAACTCAGGAGCTGACAAGACTTGGTATGAAGAATTCCGAGATGATTGAGGTTGCAGATCTAATTAAAAGAGTAATAGTGGATAAAGATATCGAGAAAGTGAATTCAGAGGTGATATCGCTAAGAGAAGGTTTCCAGAGGGTCCACTACTCATTCGATGAGTCTGACGACGCTTACAGTATCAACTTCTAGTCTTCCTTGGGATGTAATCATCTGCTCTCAAGATCATCTGTGCAGTCTCGGTTGCGCTCTCGATGATCCTCCTCTTCATAATTAAAGGCTCGATCACACCTTCCTTTACCGCATCAACAATCCCTCTCTTCGTCACATCGAGACCGTGATGCCCTTTACCCGCCTCCTGCATCCGCCTAAGTTCGGTGATTACCGTGATCGGATCTTCGCCACTGTTGTGGGCAAGGGTGATTGGTATAACCTCGAGTGCATCTGCAAATGCCTTGATTGCAAGCTGCTCTTTCGTCTTTACTTCAAGTGCATTCTTCTTTATGAATTGTGAGAGGTATGTCTCCGTTGCACCGCCACCAGGTATCACTTTTTTGTTTTTTAATGCGTTCGCCGTCGTATGAATCGCGTCATTGAGTGTCCTGTATGTCTCGTCGATAACCTGCCTACTGCCACCTCTAATAAGGATCGTAGCAGCACCTTTCACATCAACAAACAAGAATTTGAAGTCACCGAGCTTCTTCTGATAAATACGGTCAACTTCTCCAAAATCCCTCTCGGATAAAGCATTTATATCATTTACCACCCTAGCACCGGACACCTTTGACAATCGCTCAAGATCCATCCTTCTGATGTTTGTTGTGGCAAGGACACCCCTATCAGCGAGCGCCGAAGTAAGTATGTTGTCCATGCCCCTGAAATTGAGAACAACATTTGCCCCTGTCTTCAGTATCTGATCGGCAGCGGCCTCAAAATAGTCAAATGTCGAATGATGCATATCTTCTATCTGTGAAGAGTCGCTCACATTAAGTTCTATTCTCTTGTCTCCTCTCATCTTTTCGATCGTGATACTTGCATCGAGTAGAGCTATCTTCGGATTCTCTACGCTCTTTGGCATATTGGAAGCAAGAACCTGTGACTCTAGGATTATCCCATGGAAGAGTTCTGTCTCAAGCGTGCTCTTGCCCTGAACCCTCTCAAAGTAGACGTTGCCTGCATCAATCGAGGCCCCCTCTCCTTGCTTCTTTGAAGTCATATCAATTGCTTCGACGACCATATCTGCAAACTCGTCCTTGTACTGATCCAGTGTTTTACTGTTTAGCGAAGTAAAAGCTATCTGTCTCAGCATAGAGTCCTCGACAGGAATTGCAAGATCGTTTATAGCTTCTATAGACTTCTCTTCAGCCCTCTGATAACCATTTATTATCGTGTTTGGGTGCACTCCGGCCTCTATGAGCTTCAGTGCGTTACTCAAAAGTTCTCCTGTCAAGATCACAGAAGAGGTCGTCCCATCTCCCACGTCTTCATCAATAGATTTTGAGAGTTCGACAAGTAGTTTCTCGATCGGATGAGCAACCTCCATATTCTCAAAGATCGTCCTCCCGTCCCTTGTTACAATAAGAAAATTGTCTCTATCGACAATAATTTTATGTGAGCCCACAGGTCCCAGTGAACTCTTTATCATGCTCACAAACTTACCGGCAACTATTATGTTACTCCTTGTAATTCTGTCGCGGGCCTCTTTCTCAGAGTTATTCTTCTTCATCGTTCATTACATCTACCACTTGCCCGAATATATATCTTTTCAAAGAAAGAGATGATCAAACCTA
>JAXHTN010000126.1:0-5887 GCA_034190145.1 Halobacteriota archaeon
TAACAATCACTGATCTCGTTGATAAGGCATTAGAACATGGGTATCCTCCAAATAATTTGGAGGCAAGTGCAATAATTTCTTCAGGGCTACCTGCTGCCTTCGTAGACCCTGAACAGATCACAAGCGTGCTCTCAAATATACTGAACAATGCATATCAGGCCATGCCAAACGGGGGAGATTTGAGCATCAACGCCCATGCATTGGGAACCGATAGAGTGGCTATATCAATAAGTGATACCGGATGTGGCATATCCGGTGGGAAGATTGAGAAGATCTTCGAGCCACTGTATACTACAAAGGGCAGTGGTATTGGACTTGGGCTATCAGTCTCAAAGAACCTTGCTGAGATAAATGGGGGGAAAATCGAGGTTAAGAGTGATGAGGGCAAGGGTTGTACCTTCACTCTTATTCTACCTACAAAAAGAAAGTGTTGAGGTATTATCATGAGTGAAAAGTTGCACATTCTGATTGTTGACGACGACTATATGATGACAAAGACGCTAGCGGACATAATTAATACCAAGGGCCACGAGGCTGAATCCGCCCACTCCGGTCATGAAGCCCTGGAAAAGATGGTCGATGGTAACTTCGACTGCGTACTGAGTGACATTAAGATGCCTGACATCAATGGAGTGGAACTTTATAAGGCCATAAAAGCGATGTGGCCGAGTATTCCGGTGGTTATGATGACTGCCTACGCGTCTGATAATATGGTCAATGAAGGACTGAAAAATGGTGTAATTAATGTTATGATCAAACCTCTCAACATAAACCTTCTACTCTGTTTCCTCATTTCAATGGAAATTGAACGTTCCATCCTTATAGTTGACGACGATCCTTGCTTCTGTAGTTCGCTTGGTGACATACTGATGGCACGTGGTTTTAATGTAACCCAGTTTGATCCTATTCAAGACATAATAAAGAGCATCAGAGAAAAAGAGAAGGTTGGGCTTCTCATTATGAAAATGAGAGATAAAGTGGATTTAAAGATTTACAAGGACATCAGGAGAGCTTATACATACTTACACATAATTCTGATAGTAGGTACTGAGGATACTGATTCAAGTGAGGTAGCTATTGCCATTGGGAAGAATTCACATACTCACCTCCTGCCACTATCTGACTATTCATCATTCTATAAACCTTCCGAGAGAGAGAAGCTCTTGGGACTGATTACTGAAATTCAAAATCAAGAACTCAGTAGAGTTTTTGTCAACCTACAATCAAGGGGGGTTGATTGATTCATGGATGAAGAAAAAAATATTTTAATAGTAGACGACGATCCGGCTATGCTAAGAACACTATCAGACATATTAGGAGCCAATGGCTTTACGACTATAGGCGCTGCAAATGGAAGAGAAGCGATTGATAGCATTAAAAATAGAGTTCCTACAGTGGCCCTGATTGATCTCAATTTGGGTGACATGTACGGCACTGATGTGATTAAGAAGATAAAGGGCCACTGGCCAAATACAGAGTTTATTGTGTTAACCGGGCATGCATCTCAGGCGTCTGCCATTGATGCAGTCAATCTGGGTGCACATAGCTATTTCCAGAAGCCCCATGACATGGAACAATTGTTAATTTCAATCCGTAAAGCATTTGAGAAGCATGAGCATTTAAAAGCTCTAGAAGAGGGCAAAAATAAATATCATGAATTAATAGAGACCTCAGATGATCCAATTTTTAAAAATGATCTGGAAGGGAATCTACTCTTTGTCAATGAAGCTTTTAAAAAAGTACATGGATATTCAGAGGACGAACTAACAGACACTACCTTTTATGATTTGATCCACCCGGACGATCTACTGTATGTAAAAAATAGCTTTAAAAAAGCAATCAAAGGTGAAAGTGTAAAGAATGTGGAATACAGATGCCGAACCAAATGTGGTCTATATGTTGACATATCTATCAATGCATCCCCTATAATTAGTACAAAAGGAGATGTTATTGGGGTAATGGGGATAGGAAGGGACATCACCGAACGCAGGATGGCAGAAGAGGATATTAAGAGGGCATATGAAGAGCTCAAAAAAGTGGATAAAATGAAGGGCGATTTTGCAGCCATGGCCACTCATGAGATCGGTACACCATTAACCATTATAAAAACAAATATCGAGATGCTTGAAGATGGTATGTTTGGAGAGATTCCAGAAGATCAGTTAAAGAGACTGAAGGTGATTAAAAAAAATGCGGATCACCTTGTGAAGCTGAATAGAGAGATGATGGACATCTCAAGAATAGATGCCGGAAAGCTCAGACTCAGAAAAGAGTACTCTCCCGTAAGCGACATTATAAGAGATGCTTCAAAAGATTTGGAAACGTTTGCAGAGAATAAAAAAATTGAAATTATATTCGATATTTCAGATGAGAATTACCGTCTCAACTGTGATGGCGACCGTATAAGACAAGTAGTGAGAAACCTCGTGAAAAATGCAATTAAATTCACAGCCGAAGGAGGCAAAATTGAAGTTGGCTTTGAGGACATGGGGGACTGTATACTTGTAAGAGTATTTGACAATGGTATCGGAATTCCGAAAGAAGAGCATGAGAATATTTTCAAGAGATTCTACGAACTCGGAAGTTCTCAAGGCGAAGAGAATGAAGGTACCGGACTTGGTCTTGCTATAGTAAAGGGGATAGTGGAAGCCCACGGAGGAGAGGTATGGATTGAGAGTGCACCAGGTGAAGGAAGTATATTCTATTTTACAATACCTGTGTAAGGAGTTGAGGAAGAGAGTGATAGCAGGTGTTTTGGTTGATCAAATTAAATTCAAATTCGGTCCATTAAGAAGGTCACAGTAATTCTCCTTTGTTGTCTTCAAGATGGTATGTGGTATAACCCTAATTACGCCTTCTATACCTCTAATCTTATCCAGAAGTGCAGATGCATCCTCCCCGGTCCTACATCTTGCATAAATTGAGAAATCATAGTCTCCAACAATGTTGCAGACCATGAATACAGAGTCTATCTCCTTGAGCTTCTGCCCAACCCCTGCTAGGTCAACCTTGGGATCAGTTTCGACCGCTATGCAGAGCGAATTTTTGAAGCCGATCTTCTCCCAGTCGACCATGGTAGTAAATCCGGTTATCACCTGATTTTCTAGCATCTTGTTTATTCTTGAGCTGACGGTTGTAGTGCTGACTCCAAGTGTCTTTGCAATCTCTCGATATGATAACCTGGAATCCCTAAGTAACAGATCGAGTATCTTCAGGTCCAATTCCTTAAGTTCGCTTTCCATTTTAATCTCAGAACGATGCGATCAGATCATATTCATTGACAAGATCAGAAACTTTTTCCTTTGGAATAACCGATAGGCCTTCCATCAACTTATCATTTGCTATGCCTCTTGCCTTTAGATCATCACTTACGCAGTAAACCGTACACCCCATATCCAGTAGGTCCTGGGTTGCCTCAACGTTTGATGGCATCTCTATCACACCTGATCTTTGATCTGCGATAGCATTGAAGACCCCATCCTCAATCAAGATGGCATCCGATCTATCGACCACTCCACCGGCGATCTGGGATAATGCAAGCCTGAGTCCTGCAAAGGCATCTTCCGTTCCATATGGTGGCTTTGTTACAATAACAAGTACTGAATCTGCCATTATATCACCTCCCAAGAGTGATCATCCGATCACTTTCTCCAATAAATCCGGTAAGATCGTTTGTCAGGCTTCCGATCTTTCCGCAGTCGATCTCTTCTCCGCGTCTGATACCTCTTGCGGAGCAGCATGTCTCACAGACGGCGACCTCAACACCTTCTTTTGCCAGATCTTTTATATATTCACCTGTGTTTGGAAATCGCTTAGGTTCCTGACCTTCTTTTATCGCAGTAACGCTCTCACCGTAACAGAATATCTTTACTTTGTATCCTTTCGATATTGCAGCTCTTGCAAGTTTTACTGCAACGACCGAGTCCATATTCATCATGGTTCCGGATTTAAGTAAAATTGTTAACGTCTTTACCATCACTACCACCTAAAGAGTAATAATCTGGTCATATTCTTCCATCAGAACTTCCACGATCCCTTCGTAGTCCAATCTCTTCACGTCTTCTATTTCGCAGTCATAACCACGTGCTAATAAGTCATCATTTGCCGCAAATATCTCTGCGTTCTGATCCTTTAGTATTCTGCGCCTCTCATCACTTATAGCCCAATAGACGCCATCTTCAAGTAGCATAAATGACCGTTTATTATCTCCTGCAAGAGTACTTGCAAGATCTGCTGGATCACCTTCAGATGGCGTCTTTAAGATAACGAAGATTATGGATTTCATTGGGATCAACCGATGAATAGTTGTACATCCGAATCTGCAGCAAGATCGAGGAACTTAGCGGCCCCGACGATCTCGGCTCCGTCTATCAAATCTTCCTTTGTCACGCCCATGACGCTCATCGAAGTACTGCAGGCATACAGATGCATCCCGAGCTCCTTTGCAGTCTCTATCTGCTCACTCAGAGGCTCTACACCTACCTTCTTCATACGATTTTCCATCATACCCGTGAAGAATCTATAGATTCCACCCATCTTTGGCTTTGCTCCCTTCTTAAGTATCGAGAGGCCGAAGAATGTGAAGAATACATGAACCTCCCAACCCATGGATGCCGCTGTGACACCCATGATAAATGGCATCATTGATTTGTCAAATGTCCCTTCCGCAACCACCATTGCCAACTTCTTTGTCTCTACCATATCAACCATCTACTCCAACTTCTTTATATAAAATTTCATTAAAGGTCCTTCCTCTTCCATACCAAGGTACTCGTTTCCTGTCCTTTTGCACCAAGATGGCACGTCTTCTTTTGCCCCGACATCATCAACCCTGAGCTCAAGAATATCACCAATCTTCAGCTCTTTTGCCTTTTTTGCCAGTTTCACAATCGGCATGGGACAAGAGAGTCCCACAGCATCTAATGATTCATTTGCCTCCATATTATCACCCATTATGTATGTTTGTACAATTATATTAATAATAACTGGACATTCATACAAAACTAATTATTATTTATGGATGTTCGTCTATATAAATCTTTTCCCTTTTGACCTTTGTTGTATCAAAAAAGCTATGTATCTGACAGAGAAACTGATTCAGACAAAGAGATGATAAGATGTATTCGGAGAGGATTAACAAATTACCACCATATCTTTTTTCAGAGATTGATGAGGCAACTGCCGTTGTTGTCGGTAGGGGCGTGGATGTTATCGATCTCGGTGTAGGTGATCCTGATCTACCTACACCGGATCATATAATAGAGTCGTTGTATGTGGCATCAAAGAACCCCGAGAATCACAGATATCCATCCTACACGGGGATGCTCTCTTTCAGGGAAGCTGCTTGTGAATGGTACAAAGAGACAAAAGGCGTCAATCTAGATCCAAAGAAGGAAGCTATCGCACTTATTGGCTCAAAGGAAGGGATAGCCCACATCCCGTTTGCATTTGTAAATCGTGGTGATGTAGTTCTTGTCCCGGATCCTGGTTATCCGGTATATCAAAGCTCTACGATCATGGCAGACGGAATACCGCATATACTTCCACTAACTTCTGAAAACGGTTTTAAACCAGATCTAAGCGCAATTGATACAAATACTGCAAAAAAGGCCAAGATTCTATTCTTGAATTATCCGAACAATCCAACATCAGCAACCGGAGATGATTCCTTCTTCAAGGAAGTGATCGATTTTGCAAAAGATAATAATGTGATTGTATGCCACGACAATCCTTATGCTGAGATAACCTATGACGGTTATAAAGCACCGAGTTTCCTCTCGTTTGAAGGTGCAATGGAAGTCGGTATCGAGTTCAACTCTCTCTCGAAGACTTACAATATGACAGGGTGGAGAGTGGGTTTTGCCCTCGGTAACGAGGAAGTGATAGG
>JAXHTN010000127.1:0-5883 GCA_034190145.1 Halobacteriota archaeon
TGATCTCCCTCATGCAAGATGCCCCCTCACTCACCTTCTTTATGAGTCTATCACTGTTGATAACTCGGCATCCTGCGAGAAGATCGGCCCCATAATCGAATAAAACGGGAGACATAGGAGTAGTCGGACCAAGAATCACCGTAAAACCACTACTTAATTCAAGTAGCCTCTCCATTGACTTATTCACTACTGCTGATCCCGTAATAGCCACTATATCTGCTTTTGGCAAAAGATATTCCGCTGCAGTATCAGGTAGATCGCCTTCCTGTTGACACTTCTCAAATACCCAGACTTCATCTGCAATATCTCGTATCTCTACAACTTTTGGAAAATGCCCCACCATAGCTACCTTTTTTCCCTTTGCATTCTCTTTTAATATCTCAAAACCGTCTCCCCTCTCCCCTTTAGGCTCAATAAGAGAGTTCAATGCTGCCACACCTATAGATGCCTCTTTTAAGTTCCATGATTTGGAATATTCAGAAAGTTCAAGGGCACTCTTCTCAGTCAAATATCCCGCATCTCTTACCACATCAAGAGTATCAAATGAGTGCGATAATCCACATCCTTTACTGATAACCGCGGCCCAGTGACCACAAAGGCGGACATCACTGACATTTGAATCACCCAGTTCAGAGATTATATCGGAGAGGAGATCCGTATCTTCCATGACCTAAAATAGGATATCATACTTTATATTATTCTTTCTACATAGATCCACAATCTTAGTACCCGCGTCCTTGAAGTAATCTGTTTTGTGATAGAGGATATCATAATACACTTCTATTAGTCTAGGATCATACTCTTGAAGAAATGACCGAATATCCTCCCAAATAGTCCCCTTTAGGCGAAGTCTATCCACCATGATGAGATCTACATAAGGAGATATCTCAGAGATAAGCATCTCAAGATCTTCGTCTTTGTCTGTGATATATGGCATGATCGGGGCAAGAAAAACCCATGTCATGATACCGTTTTCTCTGAGGACTCGGATTGCTTTGAGTTTCTCATCAAATGGCATTGAACCTGGTTCATACATTTCCCTTACTCGATCGTCTATCGATGACATTGAAAAGCCCACCTCGCATTTTGAGAACTTATTCAATAGATCCAGGTCTCTTAAGACAAGTGATGATTTTGTCATTATGTTTATCTTTAGATCCTTTTCGAGTAAAACATTGAGGCAATTTCTTGTAACCTCATAGCTCTTCTCTGCAGGTTGATATGGATCTGTGACCGTGCCAATACCTATCACTCCATCAATTTTTCCACCCCTCAACTCCTTTGAAAGGACTCTGGGTAAATTCCTCTTCACTCCCACAAAATCACCCCAAGCCTCTTCTTCATTACCTTTATATCTAAGAATAGAAGGTGCATAACAATAAATACAGGCGTGAGAGCACCCCAAGTAGGGATTCAAGGCATACTCAAAACCCGGAAGACCAGATTTCACGAGAGCGCTTTTGGAGGTTATTTCACAGATAGTCATGGGATTTTAGTTTTTTAGTAACATATACCAGAAGACTGGAAGGGAAGATTGAATTTAAAATTTTGTTTTTGAGTACGTTAATTGCCAAATATGCACCTCTGATACATACTACCTAATACTGTGTACTTATAGTAGCATATTACCCGCATAGTACCCTACATATTCTTATTATAAATTTAAATAACAGAAACAATTGAAGATTAAAAAAATAAAAGGCAAGACCACGTCTTACCTTCACTTCTCTTTATTATTCCGAACGTACCCCAAAATCACTGCAATACCCATAAGCACCATTGCAATGGAGGTAAGCTCAGGAACAGGTGCCGTGACACCGGCAGCAATTGCAGAATCTATCCGATCAGAGGCTGAATTATACACGCCAACATTCGTGCCACTCTGATTGTCAAGTACAATATCATACTCATGATGGGTTACTGCTGCGTCTGATGGTATATCCCATATCAGCGTAGGCGATATACTTCCACTTCCATCTGATGTAACAACTTCCTGAATTCCTGAAGGATCTTCGGAAGCAATTAAAGCATCACCATCATTTACAGGATTGTCCTGAATCCATACCTTGTATGATGTTGACGGTGAAAGTCCCTCAGCCTTAACGTAAATCCCTTCACCTGGCATAAACATATTCTTCTCATCACCTGAACTATCACAAGAGATGAAGAAGTCCTTTACAAGCGGAAACATGTCTTGATTTGATCCGCCGGTGATACTATAAGATGTATCTCCAAGTCCATCTTCATCAGTATCAAAACCAGAATAACCCGACCAGTAATTGCCTCCTAGGTATGGTCCACCTATTATGTTTGTTTCTGGTGTTTTTGTTATGTTCCAGATGTTGTTTCCGGAATCGACGGACATAGCGTTATTGAAGTAGTTGTTGTATATAAGATTATTATCGTTTAAATTTTCGATAAGGATGCAGCCGACATCTTCTAATACGGTGTTGCCCGTGAGTGTGTTGTGGTTACACGAATTTCGCAGGTAAATCCCGATTTCAGCGTTCGAGTTTACGTTGTTGTTTTCGAGTATGTTGTAGCTTGAATCATCGAGGATAATGCCGTAGTTCCAATTCGAGTTTGCGTTGTTATTCGTAATTGTGTTGAATCTCGAAGAACTTAAGGAAATGCCGAACTCGTTATTTGATGCGTTGATTATAGAAATATTGCTGTTTTCCACTGAATTTAAGATAATACCAAAGACGTTGTTAGTTGCGTTGATGTTGGAGATATTACAGTTCTCAATCGAATCAAGATACACTCCTGCAATCCCCCAATAGGTCTTTGCATCTTCAACAGTAAAACCACTGATATTCACATAATCTTTAGTCACGTTGAAGACATGATCTGACATATCGGCAGCCTGAACTATGGTAGAATCTGATCCGTTCTCAGATAGTATACTCAAATGAGCCACTTTAATATCCACATTCTCAGTGTAAGTGCCATCTCTTACGATGATTGTGTCACCTGCACCTGACACATCCACCGCGGCTTGTATGGATGTATAATCTGCTCCTCCACTACCATCTACATACCATGTTGTTCCTGCTGCTGTTACCGGCGTCATCATCGAGATTGCAAGTAGAGTTAAAAACACTACCAAAAACTTTTTTGAAATAAACCTCATAATTTCATCTCTATTTATACAATTATTAAATCGAGCTACTTTTCTATATTTTTCTAGATTATTATTCTAATATAAAAAAATAACGAATAAAAAAAGTTTCCTTACAATCACATTATATTTACTGTAATACAGATTTTTATGTTAATATTTTATGATGCAATAGATCTCCATCTCACCACCTTTGGAATGAACAGAATCGATTCCATCCAACATTTGGCAAGTTATGGATTTTTCAATCTAAAATACAAAAAAGTCAGCAAAAAAGTCAGTTATTAATCCTTTATCGGGGAGTAATAATCTATCTTACCATCCAAAAAACCGTCTACTCCCTTCCAAGATCTCATGCCATATCCGCGATAAGTAGCTTCTACCCATCCAGTAGCGTAATTGAACCTCTCCATCCTAGGTTAATCTCAAGATCACCGTCTCTTCCTATCTTGGAGAATCCATCAATGATTTTTACAGGAGAACCTATATCTATTTCATTAACAATCTCCGAATGATCATCCCATAGCACAACCTTAATACGCCCCGAATCATCGCTTACAAAGATATTAGCCACCCTACCAACTGAACCATTCTTTTTAACAAATTCCCTTATCGAATCAAGACCAGTTATGTTTCCTAGGAGGTTGTAACCCCTATTTAATTCAATATAGTCTATCGGAGTTATTATCTCTTTATAAACAACATCTTTATCGCTCAAACCTATTTGGGACCCTCTTCCAAGGTGAACCTCCACTGAACCATAGCTATCTTTTGAGTAACCATTGTTTACTTCAACGACAGAACCCAACTTTACATCAAATGATGTCATCTCACCCCAAAGAACGACTCTTATCTTTCCAGTCTCATCGCCAATAACCAAGTTTTTAACTTTACCTTCGGTCCCATCTTGTCTCTGGAATATCCTGATATCACTCAGATCTATAACCTTTCCTATAACATTCACAGAACTCATATCTGATGAAATATCATTGATATTGTGTCTTTTGACTTTAATCTCTTGATCTATGGGCTCAATTCCGCCGTTCTTCCCTATATTTACCTCTGCGCCCGAGTAACCTTCTTTGATGTATCCACTCACCTTTAAGTTACTCCCGACTGAGATATCTCCTGTCTTAACAAGGTCAGTATATTCATCCCAGACAGCAACCCTTATCGATCCGGTCTCGTCTGCAAGAGTCATGTTCGCAACCCTGCCCACGGTCCCATCATTACGGGTGAACTCGTTGATACTACTCAATTGTGTAACCCTTCCGAGAAAACTGGCGTTCATCTTCTCAATTTTTATATCACATATCTTCGTCTGAGGACTGACCCCATATTCACGTGCCACCATCATAGCAGCCGTCCCCTCATCGCAGAGGCCACCCATCAAATCGATCTTCTCGTCTATCATCGTCTTGAACTCTTCGAACGTGATTTGATCTTCGAGTTCTTTGTAGACCGCTGCGATCTCATCCATCTCGATCACCAAAAAGAATTATTCTGAAGTAATCGTCTCCGGCTCGTTTGAGTCATTTTTTGGCGACATTATTTCATCCAACTTGTTTATCCATTCGTGATTTTCAACCAACCAGTCGTATTCCTTGCGCAGATCGAATCGCTTCAGGCATTCAAAAGATGAGTTCGCCTTATCATCGTTTTCATGATTCAGAAAAGCCTCCATTAAGAACTTCTCAGCATCCTCATCATTCTCCGGTACATCCTCCATTTTTATAGACAGGATGTCATAGAAGCTCTCATTTGGTGGCAGATAATCCTTCCAATCACGGTGCTCCATCATTATTTCATCAAAATGTGTGATACCTTCATAATCATTCAAAAACTTTTGAAGTAATCCTTCGTGTTCCTTGATATCCCACCTATCACGATTCCCCTTTATCTGAATCAAGAAGAATTCATTTATATTCTCCTCAAAGAAGCTTATCAAAAGATCATAATCCCATTTCAAATCGTCATCAATCAATATTGAGTAGATTTCACTTACAAGATCCGATTTATCCATCGAATTATACTTCTCTTCAATCTCTTCTTTTGAAGCACCATCATCAACTCCAAGCATACCATAGAATGTAGGGGCTCCTTTTATGAATAGACCAATCCATTCCTTGTGTAAATCTTCAAGATATGATGAAACGGCATACGTCTTTTCCTCCTGCAGGAATTCTTCGTGTTTTTTTATAATCTCTTTCTTGTCTATGGGCTTCAATACCTGAGAAACCCTCTCAAAGAGTTCCAAAGCTGCAACATAGTCTTCAGATGCACCCTCATCATTTAACGTATTGTAGGCCTCCTCAACAAGTTCAGGACCATAGACTGAACGTTCTTTCTTCGCATCATACGACTCCTTGAGGATCTCCTCGGATGCATCCTTCGGAACGCAGAGGATGGCATAATAAGTGGGATAACCCGATACCATGTGATCAGTCCATCCGGGGTGTTCTGTCTCGATCTTGTTAAATTTCTGCATCAATCTACTCGACCTACTTGGGTCCACATATCTCTTGGATATATTCCAGTAAGGGTCATCACAATTAAAAAATTTTGTCCATTCTTCGAATGCTTCCTTTCCTCTGGCCTTTTCTGATTCGCTCATCTCATCCTCCGTCTCAAATTGATAGCATAAGCCTAAAAAATCAATAAGATAGACTGTTTTAATGATTTATACTAGCCTAATCCATTTGGAAAAACTTAATTAAAAATGCTTCGGTGCATTAACTTTTATAATAAAATATCGAAAGGTG
>JAXHTN010000128.1:0-5843 GCA_034190145.1 Halobacteriota archaeon
GGTGATATTAAACTTAGATCACAGAAGATGTATTGATCCGAACATTAAAATTCTTATTATATCATTAATAGGGATCAATATCCCATCCTATTATTAATTGTGATGTTTTTTAGAGTTTAAGCATCTTTTACTGGTTTTTTCAGTCTATTTTCTTTTTAAACTCTTTTAACTTCCAATTATCCAATATATCAATAAACTCCCCATTATAGTCCAACATACCTAGGAGAGTTCTTTGTAATAACGCAATCAATTTTTTGTATTTTTCAAAGAGATCAATAGATTCATCTTCCGAGCTATCTGTTGTTACTACTTCGTCTCTTGATAAACCTGTATGGACTATTTTATCTCTTATTCCTACAAACTCAAATTCTGGAAAAAGATCGGAATAACTGATATCATAAGTATCATAGATTTCCTCCAAGCTACATTTTAGTGTTGGTCTATTCAGTTCTTTCACTTTAGGGTAAATTTTACCTCGTTTGCTTTTATCTTCTATCATTGTTTGGATTTAATTTCTAACTTTTTCTTCTAATTCTTTAAATTCTTCATCAGTTAGTATTTTACCACTATTTTTACTTTTTTTAAATCTATCGTTAAGTAACTCTATTGCTATACAAGCGTGGATAAATCTACTTTGTATAATATTAGAACCAGTTGATTCTAGATACCATTCTATAGCATCTCCTATACCGGTTTGTTCTTGAAAATCTTTAGTAAATATTGGCAAAACAAACTCCAAAAAGTTTTGAATATTTCGTGTTAGTATCAACTCATCTAAGGTTGTTTTTTTGGTTTTAGCTAAACGATGAACGGATTTATAGAGTTTAAACCCCCCAGCGTCTTTTATATACAAATTATAATATATGTAATTTATAAAAACACCTTCAGCAAAAGATAAGAGAACCATGATACTTTCAAGATAAACAACAATCTCTAAGATCTTTTCTTCTAAGTTTTCTTTGCTGGAACTGAATGTGAAAGAGATATGACAGGTTACATCATTTCTTTCAAAAATTTTGATTTCTTTTAATATTTCCTTGATGTTAGGGACTGGAGATATGACAAATTCACCAAACGGAGAATTACATTTTATCTGCTGAACCTGATACAGGGTCATTTGTAGTAGTCCAAACTCTATTTTGAAGTCATATTCTTTATGACCTTCCACAAGACCTATTCTGGTTACTTCAAAATCTTTACCAGGTATTTTTAACTGGTCGGCATAAAAGGAATGAAAAACAAACGATTCCCCGGAAGATGTGCTTCCTTCGATTGTGAGAGGTGGGTAATTTTTCAGCAAGTCCCAGAATTCTGCTACATGACGATCAGGGATATTCTTAATCTCCCCACTTATACTTCCATCTGAATATTGACAAAATTCTATTTCAACACCAGGCAAGTAGTATGGATCATATTTGATACACCCTATACCATTACATTCTTTGAACCCATTTCAAAACTATTTATGGTTTAAGAAACATCTTCCATTTGAGGGGATGAAAATTGAAGTTTGAAATATTATCAGATGAGCAATGGAAATTCATAGAACCACTGTTACCACCTCAACCCAAAACAGGGAGACCCAGAGCAGATGATCGAAGAACCATTAATGCCATCCTCTATGTCCTTGTAACAGGCTGCAAGTGGGAGGATCTACCCCGAGAATATGGATCTCCTGTAACTGCTTGGAGAAGACTGAAAAGATGGCAAGAGGATGGAATCTGGCAGGATCTGATGAACAGACTACAGGAGAAAGCATATCGTGAAGGAAAACTGGATCTAGACAGAGTAATTATAGACTCCTCTACCATAGAAGCGAAAAAAGGGGTGAAGTGATAGGATATGACGGCCATAAGAATAAAAAAGGTAGCAAGATACATGCTATAGTAACAAAAGACGGTTTGCCTCTGAACACCGCCGTATCAGCAGGCAATAATCACGACTCACGCATCTTCAAAGAGATATTTAGCAACATAAAAATTAAAATTTCAAGGGGAAGACCGCATACAAGACCAAAAGAGCTCCTGGCTGATTCAGCCTATGATACGATGGAGATAAGATGCTACCTAAGAAAGAGGGGGATCAAGAGCAATATACCAAAGAACAGGAGGAATAGCAAAAGAAGAGGACCAGGCAGACCTACAAGTTTCAACGACAAATCATACATATATAGAGGTGCTGTAAAACGATTCTTTGCATGGCTTAAAAGCTTCAAAAGAATAGCCATAAGACATGAAAGGCTTGTCAATAACTATCATGCATTTATCAATTTAGCTAATATACTTATACTATGGAGGGTTTTGAAATGAGTTCATTGTCCATATGGCAAGTGTCATGGAAGGGAGTAGACTGTTTTTTTTGGAGGGTAAGATGGATTACCACCCCCGATAAAAGTTAAATAACTGACTAGTTTTTGACTTTTTGCTGACTTTTTTGCATTTTAGATTGAAAAAGCCATAACTTACCAAATGTTGGAAGGAATCGATTCTGTTCATTCCAAAGGTGGTGAGATGGAGATCTATAGCATTATAAAATATTCACATAAAAATGCCAATGCAGTAAATATAATAGTATTGTAAGGACACTTTTTTTGGTCGTTATCTTTTTATATTAGAATAATAATGTAAGAAAAATATAGAAAAGTAGCTCGATTTAATAATTGTATAAATAGAGGTGAAATTATGAGGGTTATTTCGAAGAAGTTTTTGATAGCAATAGTGACATTACTAGTCTTTTCGATAATCACACCAGTAGCAGCTGAGACAACATTGTATGTTGATGACGATGGTGGCTCGGATTATACAACCATCCAAGCCGCGGTTAACAATGCCTCAGAGTACGACATAATTGACCATACGATCTGAGAACGGATCAGTAAACTGTATCGTGAGCGTTTAAGCACAAGCGATCACGAAGTGACCGAAAATTATTAAATATCAGTAATTTTATGATGAAGAGATCTATGTGAAGGCTGAGGGGCTTTTGCCGAATAGCAAGTATATTGTATGGATGCAAGACAACCCTGTAATTAGTGGCGATCCTCTCAACAGCTCTGAAGATCCTTCAGGAGGTCAGGAAATTGTTATATCAGATGTAAATGGAAGTATATCGCCTACTCTGGTATGGCGCATACCATCAAGTGAACCTGTGACACATGATGAGTATGATATTATACTTGACAACCAGATTGGATCGGATGTTGGCGTGTATAAAGCAGCCTCTGATCGGATAGATTCTGCAACCGCTGCAGGTGTCACGGCGCCTGTTCCTGAGCTTACCTCCATTGCAATGGTGCTTATGGGTATTATGGTGATTTTGGGGTACGTATTTAAAGTGAAGATGTAGAGGAATTAACTATCGGGTCTCAATGACCGATGAAGAGCCTTTCGGCAAGTGACTCGGGAAGTCCTGCACTCAATATCTTGCTTGCTGCCTTCTTGACATCGTAATAGACCCTGTGGACAAAGAACTCCATCTCACTTAAATCGAGGATAGCGTAGCTTGCCATGGGATTTCCATCTCTTGGTTGACCAACAGAACCGGGGTTCAGGATACATCTCGAATCAATCTTGAGACTTCCCCCATGTAGATAATCTCTTGCGATTATCCTATCTTTTGTATCTGCAAAAGATAGGGGGACATGGGTGTGTCCGAGGATGATAAGTTCATCCTCGACAAAGTGGAATACTTCATCTGCAACATATGTATTACCAACGTACTCGGATATAGGATCCATCGGGCTCCCGTGGACAAGTAATGCCCTCCCAAATCTCATCTCAGTCTTCAGGTTCTCAAGAAACGTTCTTCCATCTTCACTGAGATTTCTTGCAGTCCATTCTGCTGCAAGTCTTGCCCTTCCATTGAACCATACTGTGTCTATCTTCCCGATTGCGGCAGCATCATGATTTCCGAGAACGCATCGTATTTCATACTCTCTAACAAGCTCTATACACTCATTTGGACTTGCACCATATCCCACAATATCACCGAGGCAGAGTATCGGATGGTTGAGTTTTGTAATTGACTCTAGCACCTTTTCGAGTGCTTCGAGATTGCCATGAATATCAGATATCAAACAGACTTGATCGGTGCTTTTTTTGGGCATACCTCTTCACCATTACAAAGATAGTAGAGCTATACCGAAAACAACCGTCACAACCCCTACGAGGTTTAAGAGGCTCAGTTCGGAGCCGTATATAAATACTGATAGGAGTGTTACTATGACAACACTGGCAGAGGATATTGCAATCACATATCCGGGGTTTGGCGCTATCTCGGTACCCTTGATTATGGCAATCGTCCCGACGATCGATCCGAGACCCATCAGGGCTGCAACGACACCGTACTTGTTAAAGCTGATATCCCTATTTCCAAAAGTTAAAAGAGTGTATCCCCCCAACACGGCAGTTGCCGCTACATACATAAATAAGGTCATCGCAACCGGATCTTTCTCCGAAATATACCTGAATCCAAGGTTGGCGATACCCCATCCAAAAAATGCGATTAACGCATAAAATATCCAGTTCATCAGATCACCATTATAATAAAAAATGCTTTTAATAACTTAAGTGTAACTAATAGATTGTAATGCCACTTAGATTTGATCTTCACATCCATTCATCATTCTCAGGGGACGCTCACAGCTCGATAGGCGAGATAATAAGAAGGGCGGAGGAAGTGAGATTAGATGGGATAGCGATAACTGATCACGACGGTATCAAAGGAGCAATAGCGGCTGAAAGATACGTTGAAGAGAACGATCTTGACCTAATTATCATTCCCGGTACAGAGTCCACAACCTCAAGAGGGCATCTCATCTTGCTTGGAATAAGAGAGACAGTTCCGAAGCTACTGGCACCTGAAAAGGTTATTAAGATGGCAGAGGAGTTGGAAGCACTTGTTATTGCACCCCATCCTTTTCATCATTTCAGACACGGGATAGGTGAGGTGGATGGTCTGGGCGTCGATGCTATAGAGGTCTTCAATTCAAGATACATAACAAAAGGTCCAAACGAGAGGGCAATGTTATATGCCCAAGAGAAAGGCATTCCTTCTGTTGCCGGAAGTGATGCACATATTGCTGATGCAGTTGGTTTTGGTGTGACTGAAGTAGAAGCCGATTGTGATATTGATTCTATTCTTAAGGCCATAAAAGATGGACGAACAGGATACAGTGGTAGGAAGACACCTCCATTGACATACATAAATCAGATAAGTAACGGATTTATAAGGCGAGTTCTACGTGAGCGGATCGGCGAGTTAAATGATAAAGACTAATAGCCCCTTCGTCAATTAGTAGAAAGAATAATGTCTAAATTGCATGTATAATGGAAAGGGGCTTTTATGGAACTCGACGATATCAAAATTTCACAGGCGATTATAGAGCGGTTCTCAAAGAAACTACTTGATAATTTGGACTGCGAGGTTGCCATAGTAGGTGGTGGACCGGCAGGACTGACAGCAGCTTACTACCTAGCAAAGAATGGAAAGAAGGTTGCACTATTCGAGAGGAAGCTCTCCCTTGGTGGTGGGATGTGGGGCGGAGGAATCATGTTCAACGAGATAGTCGTCCAAGGTGAAGGAAAGACTATCCTCGATGAGTTTGGGATCAGGACCACCCCATTCGAAGACGACTATTACTGCGCCGATTCCATAGAAGCGACAACGACCATCTGTTCGATGGCTTTGAAGGCTGGTGCTACTATATTCAACCTCTTCAGCGTTGAGGACGTTATGATGAGTGAAGGAGAGAAAGTGAACGGACTGGTCATCAACTGGAGTGCCGTTGAGATGGCAAAACTACATGTCGATCCGATAACGATAAGGGCCAAATACGTCGTCGA
>JAXHTN010000129.1:0-5835 GCA_034190145.1 Halobacteriota archaeon
AGGAATGTTCGACACAATCATAGACATGGTCGGCTTCGGAGGAGACGAAGAAGGCGGCGAAGGTGGAGAAGGCGGTATGAAGATTACCGACCTACTCGGTGGAAAGTAACAGCAAAGGAGGGGGATCCTCCTTTTTGTTTTTTATTTTTGGATTATACAGTTTTACAGGTTTCAGAGAGTTCATTCAGCTGGCCAGCAAGCCTTTGCGCCCATACGGTGATATAAAATCCAAATGATAACTTCTCGGGATTTATACCGCGTTCAGAGAGCAGCCTTTTTGCCTCTTCGACATTCTTTTTTGTTACTTCTACAGTCTTTGGATTAAATATGGTGCTCCCACCCTCAGGTTCTCCTATAAAGACACCTGAAGCACCAAGATCAAATGCCTCCAGTATTATATCAGGGGTGATCTGGCTGCAGTCTTTGACTCTTATTATATAGACATCTTCGGGAATGGAAAAACCGGCCTGACCAATCCTGTCCGCAACCCTGTATGTAGTTCCATCATCCAGAAAAGCGATTATATTTTCTCCTTTCTTATTTAAAGTGACAGCCTTTATTTGAGAGATTATCTGATCCCTTGTGTAGTTCTTCACCTCGATTGATCTCTTATCGCAGGTAATTCTACAGAGCCCGCAACCTTGGCAGATGGCTTCATTTATGACTGCCTTGTCCTCAGATATGCTTATCGCCACACTTGGACAGATTTCAAGACAGTCGCCACATCCGTCACAGCTATCATTTATAAATGCTTTTACAGGATCAAGCTCTATCTCACTCTGATTCATCAGTCTCATAGCCCTTGCAGCAGATGCAGATGCCTGTGCCACCGAATCAGGAATATCTTTTGGGCCTGATGCACACCCACATATGAAGACTCCATCTCGTAAAGTGTCTACAGGCCTGTACTTCGGATGAGCTTCCAGGAAGAAGCCATCACTATCGGTTGAGACTCTTAAAAGTTCAGCTGTTCTTTTGGTTGCTTCATTTGGAATTAGTCCTACTGAAAGGCAGACAACATCAACTTCCATCTCAATAAGATCATTTGAAAGAGTGTCCTCTGCTCTTAATATGAGCGTCTTCTCATCAGTTTCGGTAACCTCAGAGACAAGGCCTCTTATGAAGATGACACCTGCATCCTGTGCCTTCTTGTAGTACTCCTCAAATCCTTTCCCAAAGGCCCTAATGTCTTCATAAAAGATGTAAACCTCTGCACCTAGGTTTTTCCGTTTGACCCACTGCACATGTTTAAGAGCGTACATGCAGCATATTCGAGAACAGTTGGGCCTTCCTATCTGTTCATCCCTGGAACCCACGCATTGTATGAATGCTATCTTTTCGATAGGTTTCCCATCAGACGGCCTTATCAACTTGCCAACGGTCGGACCAGTTGTTACATTCATCCTCTCGAGCATCGGACCTAAAATCACATTCTCATATCTTTTGTAACCGTACCTGAGCTCTTCAGCAGGGAATATATCAAATCCGGTTGCGGCTATTATTGTATCTACTTTTATATTGACCTTTTCAGAATCTTGCTCAAAGTTGATGGCATCTGATTTGCAGGCCGATTCGCATAACCCGCACCTTATACAACTCTCGATGTCGACAGTCGATACTGCAGGAACGCTCTCGGAGACCATATATATACATTTTTTAACACCCAGATCCATCTCAAATTTATTTGAGATTGTAATCGGGCAGACCGTTTCACACTCTTTACACCCGATGCATTTCTCCTCATCAACATATCTGGGTTTCCTCAAAAGTGTGACATCGAAGTTTGCGATATGTCCTTTAACCTCATCGATTTCAGAGTAAGAGAATAGTGTTATGTTGGGGTGATTATAAAGATCGGACTTCTTAGGATCTAGAATACATGCAGAGCAGTCATCCGTTGGAAAACTTCGACTGAGCTGCGACATATGTCCGCCTATTGATGGTTCCTTCTCTACTACGTAAACCTTCATTCCCGAATCTGCAAGGTCAAGTGAGGCCTGAATTCCCGATATTCCGGCGCCTATGACAAGGACGGAATCTCCAATCGGAATCTTCTTAGTCTCCAGAGGTTCATTAAGCCTCACCTTCGCAACAGCCATATTTATAAGATTTCTGGCTTTTTTTGTTGCTACATCACCATCTTCGTATACCCATGAGCACTGCTCTCTCAGGTTTGCCATTTCAAGCATGTATTTGTTCAGTCCCGCGTCCTGCAGTGTTGCGTGGAAGGTTAATTCATGGAATTGTGGTGAGCAGGTCCCCACAACAACCCTATTAAGGTTATAATTTGTAATATCCTCCTTTATACGGTTTTGTCCTTCATCCGAGCAGACATGTTCAAGACTTCTTGCCATGACCACATCGTCTAACCCTTCCGAATACGCCCTCACATCCTCCACGCCGACCGTATCTGAGATGTTCCCCCCACAGTGACACACGTAGACTCCGATTCTTATATCTTCAGATCCCACCAAATAGACAACTCCTACCTAATTTCTTGAACAAGAATACTTATTCATTATTCAAGCTTTAACTTTGATATTTTCGATAGATATATGACTCAGAAGGAATTTTTTAAATTGGGAATAGTAGTATGAGGACGATAGAGTGGTCAGAAGAGACAGGTTCAGTCAAACTTGTTGACCAGACGCTCCTACCAAAGGAGTTCAAAGTTATAGAGTGCAGTAAGCTTAAGGACCTTACAATTGCGATCAAGGAGTTGAAGGTTAGGGGAGCCCCTGCTCTCGGTGCTGCCGGCGGTTATGGAGTTGCTCTTTCAGCATTCGAAAGCAAATCAGAGGAACTTGACGATCTCTTAATTGATATATCAAAATCATCAGAGATCTTGAAAGGGACAAGACCAACAGCAGTCAACTTGTTTTACGGCGTTGACAGGGTTCTTGCTAAGGCTAAGACTGGTAAAAGTGTTGAAGAGGTGAGAAGACTCACGCTCGCCGAGGCAGATGTGATCGCTGAAGAGGATATCATCATAAACAAGAAACTTGGAGAGAATGGGGCTCTTCTTCTTGAGGAGGGAGATACGGTGATGACTCATTGCAATGCCGGAAAGATGGCATGTGTAGACTGGGGGACTGCGCTTGGTGTGATAAGATCTGCGATCGCTTTGAATAAGAAGATCGATGTCATCTCATGTGAGACCAGGCCACTCAACCAGGGCAGCAGGATAACAACGTGGGAGCTTATGGAGGATAAGATACCTGTCAGGCTCATAACAGACAGCGCTTCAGGACATGCGATGAGGATGGGAATGGTGGACAAGATTATCGTTGGTGCTGACAGGATTGTAAGAGACGCTGTATTCAACAAGATAGGTACTTATACGCACGCAGTCCTTGCAAAGAAGCATGATATCCCATTCTATGTAGCCGCACCTATCTCTACATTTGATTTGGAAAAAGAAGAGAAAGATGTCATAATCGAAGAGAGAAGTGCAGATGAACTGTTGTATTTTAACGGAGTTCAGAATGCACCCTTGGATGCAGAGGTATACAATCCCGCGTTTGATGCTACGCCAATGGAGCTTGTTAGCGCAATTATCACTGAGAAGGGAGTTATCTACCCATCTGAGGGGAACCTGTCATCTCAAGACCTCTTTTAAAGGACCTCAGATCATCTCGGTCAGACTGTTTAATATCTCCTCTTCACTCTTCCACTCACTCTCAATTATTTTATCGATTGAGAACTCTACACCATCCATTCTAAGCATACTTCCTGCGGATTCTATACCCACCTTCGCACATGGTAGAACCACATTTGATATCTCCGTTGTCGGAGTCTTCTTAGAGTCGATCGCAATCGTCGGGATATCCTTCAATCTTTTTGATAGGCTATAGGGGATGGTGGATAGCGGGTCAGAGCCGACTATCAGGGCAGCATCCATATCTTCATTTTTAAGAGATTCCACAAAAGAGTAGGTATCTTTGTGCTCCACAGTACCGCCTTCTGAATCAAACTTCACCTTTCCGGTGTAACCTGTCTCATCAAATAGGATTTTATCAAGTCCTCTTGCACCTACCGGATGAAGCATCGGCATAAGATAAAACTCGGTGAACTCGTTCAGCTTAATTAAGAGGTCTTTCATTACATTGATATTACCGTTAAGTGAACTCAAAAGAGCCATTCCTGTAAATATTATACCATATTCTGCATTCTTAAGGCGATCCGCTAGCCCTATTATCTTCTTTTCCTCAACTCCAACCGATGTCGAAGGTACTTTTCCATCAAGTGCAATCATTATATCTGAGATGAAGTCCGCATCTCTTCCGGGCGGGATGATAAAATTGTTCTTACCAACGGCGGCTGTAGACGATTTCCTTACATCAATAGTAATCGTCTTTCTCTCAGTCTCCCAACCCTTCAGGCGTCTTTCACCTCTTGGAAAGTAGGTGTATCTTGACATATGCCGCGGATGGGAGTTGGACGGATCGGATCCCCAGTAAAGAATTAGATCCGCATTATTCCTAACATCGTCAAGTGTACATGTCTTGATCTCTTTCGAGAGTATCTTCTCCATGACCGTGCCCTGTCTATACGAGGACGAGCTATCGATCACAGCGCCGATTTTCTTTGCAAGTTTTACTCCAAGTCTTTGGGATTCAATCGTCGAACTATCCAGACCATATATGAACGGCTTTTTTGCATTCCTGAGAATGTCGATGGCAGATTCCATCGCCTTATCCATCTCAACAGCCTCGCCAGCAACAGCGCACGAAGCTCTATTAATATTATAGTCAAGGAAGAGATCAGCCCCAATGCGACAAGCATTTCTTACTTCTTTGATCTCTTTTTCTTCAACAACAGCCTCAATATCGTCACATAAACAAGAACAACCATTACAAGTCTGCATCTTCAACCTACCTCAATTTTAAAGTATCGTGTAATTCACCATATACGAATCGATATGGAGTTTTCACATGTTAACAAGCATTGTGAATATCTCTAGATTAATTTATAAAAATATTGTATTAAATATCCTCAAATTAAATTTTAAGGTTACTCCTTTATAACTACAAATAATAAATTTAAATTTATATCTATTACTCAATTTAAACAAATTAATGCGGTATTAAGTTATAATACATTAACAACTATTCACAGATAACAAGAATATTTGAAGATGTCAATAGAAACATATTGATTTATTTACCTTAATTTTAGAAAAAAACAGTTTATAATCCTTTTTAATACATTAACACATTCTTCAGGGACAATCCATATTGAAGAAATGAGGGAAACTTTTAAATACTTTATAATGCCATGTTCACATGTCGTTCACAAGACATGTTTACGACTGTGAGGGGATGGATAGAAGACAAACAATAGATGAGGGATAGGGGGGCAGATGCCCCCCATCTAAAAGATGAGGGGGATAGAGTTTGAAATAGCCCATTAATGCCCATGATGCATGCCATGTTATTCACCTCTAATTAGCCTGTTTTGGGCATTCTCTACCCCTTCTACCTTTTTATAAAAGGAGATTAAAATGAGAATCAGAATAGAAATCATCGATGATCTTGAAGATAAGACGTCTATGGAGTTTGAAGGGAGACTCTGTAAAGAGCGGCTTATCAATTTTATTGAAGCTTATGATTTCACCATTCAAGAATCAGATGAAAAAATCCAAGTTCCAAGATCTAGGGGCTCAGAAATTGAAGAATTAACTATAAAAGGTAGAATGGAGTCTTTCCTAAAATTCGATTATCATAATGATTGGTTCACTTCACTTGATGTCAAGCAAGCATATGATAGTATGTATGAAGAGAATATAAACATCAGTACCGTATCTACATATCTTTCAAGAATGTATAGAGACGG
>JAXHTN010000013.1:0-17022 GCA_034190145.1 Halobacteriota archaeon
CTTCGACGATGGATTGTATGGACTGTCACGGCTCTTTTGTCTCGGGTGTTGTAACTGATGGTTTTAATCACGATTTTAATCGAGAATCAAATAAATTGACTTGTGAATGTCATCAACCTACAATTAGTACCTACCCTCCTCATGCAGATGAATATGATCGTGAAGATTGCGTGATATGTCATGGGCACGGATCATCGACATACTCGTATTACTTTACAGCAAACCATATCCCCGGAGCAGGAGGATTTGGTTTGACAGATGACCAAGTAAATGATACAGGTACTAAAGCTGCTCATCTTCCCTTTGTATTGGGTGCGAATCAGACGAGTGGCCTGATGAACTCGGAGAATGAGGCTTGTATTGCATGCCACACTGATGCCCCTATTGGAATCACATACAATTTATCAAATGGATATGAGCTTACTGTGAATAAGACATGTGATTGGGAGATTGGAGATTACACTGAAGGAAATTATTCCGAGGTGATTGTATGAAGAGCGGAACAAGGAATGCTTTAATCATTTCTGTTATCTTATTCTTATCTACTACGTCTGTTATTGCATTATTCGGGGAAGGGCATATATGGGTAGATATTTCCTCAAACAATAACCAGATATCGTGTGATAAATGCCATCCGAATATAAAAGAAGAGTTTGATAATATGTCACTTGGATCCCCTCATAAGAACCAATCATGCTATTACTGCCATAGGTCTGACTCAAATATAACCTATGCGAGTGGGGATGGTAACGGTTCAACTCTAGGAAAAGAGGCTCATGCCGCATCTATTCCCAACTGTACAATGTGTCATGTTATCGACGTGGGGAATATCGCCCATTTGAATGAAACTCATGCTCCATTATACAACAAATCGAGTTCTAACGAAGCATGTATACTCTGCCACACTGGTTTTGGTAAGAATATTACTTATAACAGACCGCTTTATGTTGAGTATGACGTTGTTAGTGTAAATGGAAGTTATGAAGTTCAGAACTTCAGTCAGGTCTCAGTTAATAGCACGCTGGTGGAGGTAAAACCCAACGGGCACAAACATACATGGGTCAAAAAGGAGGATCTCAGTTGTATGGGGTGTCATTCCGATGTGAAAGCTTCACTTGAGAACGGTGGACATGTTCCAAGGAGTGGAAGCACTCAAGGTCAAATGGCAGCTTACGGTCATCAGGGTAGAAGGCACGACTTTGATAGAGGAAGCGTCACAATCGATAGTTGTAAGGCGTGCCATCTGGCGAATACTTCTGATTTCCATATTAATTATGATCATGAAGATCATGCACAGCTCGACTATCACGCTGCGACCACGGAACATTGTTATAACTGTCACGACTATTCCGCATCAGTTATGTACTGCGCAGGTTTGGGGTGCCATACCAAACTACAATCAGGCGATCATAGTGAGATTGTGAGCAGTATGGCATCAGAGGGACTATGCCTTTATGAGATCGATAAAGTATGTCTGGGATGTCACGCAGGTAGCCCATCTTCGGCCGAATCTTTCGGGGATAAACATTTTGAGGTATATACTGAGCCAAACACAAGCATTGATGTAACATAAGATAAAATAACAAAAGAGTGGTGAAATATGAATAACGGTGGTCATCTGTCACAACAAGCTCCGACTATGACGATGCTTGAGCGCATTGGACTAATTGGTGCCATAATAGCTTCGACATTCCTGATAGCATTCTCCATATTTTCACTCATCATCGATCTAACAATCCAATTCAATGTTATTGGTGCCTTGATAGACGTCATATTCCTCACCATCGGAAGTTTTGCTATCTTCTTCCCGATAAGGATGTTTGGGAAGACCCTTTACTATGAAAGGATGTCTGATTACGCTTTTGAGAACGGTGTTTATAAGCGAATGGAGCCGGTCCTAAGAAAAGTTGCAGAGGTTCAAGTTGATGTAGGCGAGGTAGAGATGCAACTCGAAGTCATGAACAGAAAAGTTCAGACGATACTTGAAGAGCAGGTAAAGGCCCAGAACGCACCAGAAATTGATAGAATGATCCTTCCGGGAACATCAATTGCATTTGTTATCAGGACTATCTTTATGACTGTTATTACATTGGCAGGCTTCTTTTACATGGTAGAGTTTCCATTCAACGTATCTCATTATGCAACACTGATATTTTACTTCCTTTGGTGGGTATTTATATCGTCCGAATTCAAGCTATTTGATAAGACCACATCCTGGTTAGTCATAATGCTACCCATCTTACTCGTCCCTGTAGGTGTGATGATCCTTGACATAATCTTCTTACAGATAAACGAAGTTATTGGGTTATTCTTTGTATTCTTAGCGTTATATGCGTTCCTATACTACTTATGGGCTCTCTATGAAACAAAGGGAACACTCCCGTTCTCTAGACCGGATATTAACCTTCTGAGGGTCTCAGCCGAGAGAAAAAGGAATGCTCCGGGGAAAAGGGGCTTTATGAGGGGGCTATTTGGCGGTATAGGAAGGGGTATTGCTGACTTCCTAGGAATAAAACGCAGATAAGTCGTGTAAACCTTCAAGATGTCTCAATGTTAAGATCCTATCCGGTAGGTCAATGATATAATCGACTTTCATTACATTAGTTACCTTAAATAGTTGGCAAGCAGGGCGTGTAAAGCTCAAAATTGTAGAGGAAGATCGACAGTATTAAGTTGATAAAAACTTTAGCTTATAGCAAGTGAGATCATGTGCGCTCAAGTCATAAAGATATCCTGTGCTAATTGTGGTTACGTTCAAGAGATGCCAAGACCGAGTAGGGTTAAGACTAGGACATGTGGGTTGTGTGATAAGAAGTTCAAATTATCGCCTGATGGAAGTACGCAGACCATACCCATTGTAAAGATACAGGCATGCTTCATCGCGACGGCTGCATACGGAACACCCTTTGCAAAAGAGATTGATGTGCTCAGAGATTTCAGAGATGATACACTTATGACGAATGTATTAGGAAGGGCTTTTATACGATTTTATTATATTCTCAGTCCCCCTATTGCAAAGTTTATCGGAAGATCAGAGTTACTCAGAAAGATAGTTAGAGGTCTTTTAAATCCGCTTATTCGTATCCTCGGCTAAAATAAAATTTTCTGTTGATACCCGCCCCAACAAAGGGGTCTTAATTGGGATATTTCTTCCTGCACACTCCTCATTTGAGGGTCTTTTTTAATTTAATAAGCTTGATATTGGATGAAGTTCAACTTATTGTAATATCGATGATTACCATAATCAACCTCAATTTGGTGAAGCGAGGTCAATAAAATGTCTGAAATTACAGAGATAGAAGGGCTTCTTAAAAGAGGAGAGATAGAAGAGGCGCTCGAATTTGTTGGATATCATATTGATAACCCAAACCTTCTGGCACGCGAATTAATATTTAAAGGGAACAGACTTGCCGAAATTAGAGAGTACGAGCTATCTATCAAGTATCTAGATTTTTCAAGCAGGATCGCAAACGATGAAGAAGTGATAGGATATGCATTATCTTGTTCTGCTTTGGAAAGATCCCTTAAGAAAGTTGAGAGTATCACTTTCTTCAACTTAGCACTCTCATTTCAAAATCTTGGGAAGATTGATGATGCGATAGAGAACTACAATAAGGCAATTTTTATCGAATCTGATCTTACAATGGCTTACATCAACCGGGGTACTGCATACTACTCAAAAGAGATGTATGATGAGGCCATAGAGGATTACAATAAGGCAATAGACCTAGATCCAGAAAACGCCAGTACTTATAACAATCGTGGAAGTGTTTATTTTGATATGAAGATCTACGATCGTGCCCTTGAAGACCTTAATAGGGCTATTGAGCTTGATTCTGGAGATCCTCAGCTATACAACAACCGTGCACAGGTTTATCTGGATCTGAATCGGTACGAGGATGCGGTAAAGGATTACGATGCTATTATGAGAATTGACCCCGATTTTGAAGGTGCAATAAGGAATCGAGAAGTTGCTTATGAGAAGTTTAGAGGAGTCCTTGAAGGCACAAGTTTGAAGATTGACATCAATGGGCTAGATGTAGGAAAAGATGATATTGTTTCCCTGAAAGATCAGGATTATAATGGGGAGATCAGGTACAGAAAAGCCATCTATTCTCATATAGACCTCGAAGAATCTCATAACGGCCTCGGTGTTGTCTTGAGTAGAAGAGGGGCATATAAAGAGGCAATTAACGAGTTTAAGAGTGCGATTGAGTTGAGTGAGAAGAATATATACTATAGCAACCTTGGGTGTGCCCAAGCAGATTATGGAAAGGGGACTGCTCTTGCACCCTTCCTGATTTACAAAGCAAGAAAAAACCTAGTAAAAGCTATAAAGGATGATGTGACTTATTTGAATGGCTTCAGGAATCTAAGTCTTGTTGACAGGTTGTTGAGACGCGAGCTGAAGTTATTTTCTGTGCGTTTTACAGTATTATTATCAATCTTCACGATCCTGATGTTAAGCTTGCCATATGCAACTGCGCAGATAGTGATAGGGACTGTGGCAATTGGAACAGTACTCTTTAATCTTCATTTTTCTGGGCCAGAGATAGAATTTCGTTATGACGATCAGAGGGAAGTATAATAAGTTTGGAGGTCCTACTTGGCATTGGTTGGTTGTATGCAATGGAAAAAATTGACCTTTATAATCTTACTTATACTCATAATGGTCATATTTACCGGTTGTTTGGATGACAGCGATTCTGACATTGTTGAAGTCAAGATCGGGGGAAGCGTCGTTTACGCCGAGGTTGCAGACTCTTCACCTGAAAGAAACCTTGGCCTTATGTACAGGGGCCAATTGAACGAGACAGAGGGTATGCTATTTGTTTTTGATTCCGAACGTAATTTATCATTCTGGATGATGAATATGGAGATTCCAATCGATATGATATGGTTGGACTCAAACTTGAGTATCGTTCATATAAAGGACAATTTGCCACCCTGTAAGGGGGACGACTGTCCCAAATATTACGCCCCATCGAAGGCAATGTATGTTCTTGAGGTGAGTGCAAACTTCACAAAAAGGAATAATGTGCAGGTAGGAGACCGGATTCAACCGAACCGTTCTCTAAAATTTTAAGCAATTCTATGAAAAAGTAGCCCGGCACGGATTCGAACCGTGGTTGCGAGGTCCAGGGCCTCGCATGATTGACCGCTACACCACCGGGCTATAAAGTAACTGGTACCTTATCTTCAATCTTACAATAATTAATTTAACGATGTGTTTCAAGCGCGATTCCAAAGGTTCAATAGACATCTTTTGGATCGAAGACCTTTTCTGCAACTACTTCTCCGTCGATAGTCCTGAAAAAACATGATCTATATCCCTCATGACACGCACCACCGGTCTGTTCTATCTTGAGTAGAATCGTGTCCTCATCACAATCAACAAGGATCTCTTTTACTTTCTGCTCATTACCTGAAGTCTCGCCCTTCCTCCATATCTTATTTCTGCTTCTACTAAAGTAGTGTGCCACTCCAGTCTCAACGGTGAGTCTCAAAGACTCCTCGTTCATATACGCAAGCATCAATACTTCCCCTGTCTCATTATCTTGAGCAATAGCTGGCACAAGTCCTTCTTTATATTTAATTTCCATGGTCTTTCACTTACCTTCTCTTGATCTCTTTGATCATATCTTTCTGCAATGCTACAATAAGATTTCCAAGCTGACCAAAGATGAAAACCTGGACACCTGTGATTATCATAAGTGCTGTAAAAATTGTGAGTGGGATATGTTCAATATTTCTGAACCAATCATAAATTACAAAGATGCCACTTATGGTTCCAACAAAGATGAAACAAGCACCAATAAGCCCAAAGTAGAACATGGGATTGTGAGTCTTTACAAGACTATAAAGAGTATTCCATATCCTAATTCCATCTCTTATCGGGTTGAGTTTTGTGACACTCTTCACCCTTGCCTGGTATGTTATCGGAACCTCGAGTACCCTTAATTCCTTTTTAATACTCTCGATTGTCATCTCGGTCTCGATCTCAAAGCCAGCCTTATTCAGATCCATATCCTTTATTGTTTGCCTTGTAAATGCCCGATAACCGGAAAGTATGTCTTCAAGCTGGACGCCATATGCAAAACTGAAGAGTCTATTGATAATCTTGTTACCCTGCAGATTGAGCCTTGTGAAAGCTCCTTTTGCGTAATCTGAAAACCTATTACCTACAACATGATCGGCTTGTCCACTTAATACCGGATTCAGTAATCTATCAACCTCAGACGGAAGGTATGTACCATCGCCATCTATCATTACAATAAAATCTTCCTGAATCATCTCAAAAGCCTGTTGGATCGCCATTCCTTTGCCTTTGCCTTTCTGGAAAACGACATTAGCACCTGCCTTTTTTGCGATCTCTACTGTCCGATCAGTGCTTCGGCCATCGATAACAAGAATATTCTCAAAACCAAGTTCTTTAAAACCATCAATCACTTCTCCGATAGACCTTTCTTCGTTAAGTGTAGGAATGAATACACAAACGCCTCTTCTGTTATCTACCATCAAAACCTCTTACTGATCAGTTCACCTTAGTAAAGCGTAACTCCTAGTTGGGCGAAACGCTGTATAAACTTTTCGTTTAAACCCACGATCCCAAGAATACAGTATTGTTGAGGGTTGTAAAAATAAAAATATTAAATCGGAACTTCTCTTAAACGTATGAAGCTCCGCCGGTTAAGACCCACATTAGGAATGCGACAAAGAGGCCACCAAGGATGCCTCCGGTGTCTGTTACTTTCTTACCAAGCGCAAGACTCATAAGTATACCACTGATAAGTCCCACTCCCAACATAAAGATCAATAACAAAATATTTGTTGGTATTGCCATTTTAAGTCACCTCATATATATGTAGCACTCACGATGAATGATATAATGACAGCTGTAAGTCCTGTTGCAATCATTATTCCTGCTTGCTGAGCAAGTCCTGATGATCCGATCTTTACTCCGAGATTTCCTTCACCTATCCCACCAACACCGCCAAGTGGAGATGGTCCGCATGATGCTGCTGCATTCACTATGAAGGCGCCCATTAGCGATGGGAGAATAACCTGTGGAGAAATGCCACCCCATGTAGTACCAGAGGCTTCCAAGATCTCAATCATCCTGTTGCCATACTTGACGACACCCGGTAAAAGTGCAACTGCAAGAATTCTACCGCAAGGCATCGGCATTATCGTAGGAATATTTGCAAGAATTACGGCAACTCCCATGAATCCAAGGATAGCAAATCCGCCGATCTTAATTCCGGCAAGTATATTCAAGGCATGAAGTAAAGCATCAAACCCACCTGCAAGATCCATTGCACCTGCTGCAAGAAAACCTGCTATCATTGCCATTATCGGATGCAGAATAACCCCTGCCAACAGGTCCTGGAGTTTTGCATTTCCTATTATCATCACGATAAGAGCAAGTGCGATTAGAATGGTCTGAATCGGTATCGGGGGCTTTGTGATAAGCGTCACTGAAAGGACAACAAGGAATATTACAAGTGACAGGTATCCTCTCTTCAGCCGAGTGCTCAATTCACTAAATGGTATCGGCTTTTTTGCTACCTCATTGGCCATCAGGTTCACCTCCTGGGAATAACGGTGTGATGTACTTGATTATCACGGCACAGACGCTGGTACATAGTATTATACCAGTCGCTTGCGGGGCAACAAGGGAGCCTATGGGAAACCTCCCCATACCTTCTCCGATTGTCCCAATACCACCTAGTGGTGATGGGCCGCAAGATGCTGCTGCATTAACGATGAAAGCAAATACTATTGCGCCTGTAAGCCTGGCATCTCCAACATCCTTTGCCAGTTGAAGGCCGAAGAGTATTGCTGCTGGCATAAGTGCCGCCGCAAGTATCCTACCACAAGGCATCGCGATTAGAGTTGGGATATTGACAAGGAACATTGATGTTCCTACCACTCCAAGTGGTGATTCTTTCATCCTGTCAAGAAGATCGCCCATCGCCTCAAATGCACCGGCTGCTTCGAGTGCACCTGCAACGAAGAATCCTGCGACAAGCGCAGTTATCGGGTGGATAACAATCTTACCTGTTACTTCCGAAGGGCCAAATGGAGTCATATCATTTGAGAGGTTACCTCCAACCCAGCCTATCAACATGATCACGATTGCAGTAATAAAAAGCGCTGTCTGAATCGGGAGTTTGTTTTGAGGAATAAATCCCATAAGCGATCCGAGAATCACTCCAAAGAATATAATGAGTGATATATATCCGATCATAAGTGGTGTTACAATCATGCCCCACCCCACATCAACGGATGTACTTGATATTCTCCATTTACCATATTAACTGCCACCTTTGTTCCAATTGTAAATTTTTCCATACAGATATTGCAAGGGCTTACGATAGCCTCAACTACTTTACCGTTCTCAAGTTTTACAGTAACTCCCACCGACATCCTTCCGGATCTCTTCTCTAAGTCAGCAATATCAATATCCATGTCTTCAGAAATGTTTCCACACCTCTCAAAACATGTCGCTACGCTGTCGAATTTGACGATGTTACCTTTGGCCTCAGGAAATAACGAGAGTTTGATCTGATATGCAAATATCGGCAAGCATGCCAGAAGCATAATTATATAAAAATCCATTGTGCTTATTTCCATCCCTATTGCACCTCTTCTTCGATCGTTTCAACAACACCAAGCTCCTTTACGGCATCCTCAAAGTCGTAGAAGGACAATGCAACAAACATCGGTAACGGTACGACAGCAAGGTTTGCCCCAAACTTCTTCTGACTATCGTTTAGATGTAACTCACAGAATGGACAGGTCGCAATCAACACATCAGCATTACTATCGACAGCATTTTTGACTTTCTTCTCGGCAATTTTATATGCCAGATCCACTTGAGATGCCCTCACGCCTCCTCCGGCACCACAACACTTCTCCGCACCCTCCATTCGTATATACTTCATGTTTGGAAATGCTGAGAGAACAGTCGGGAAGAGTTCATCACAATCTATCTTCATACCGCGGTTCATATGACATGGGAAATGAGCTGTTGCAGTCATATTGAAGTCACGCATCTCGCCTGGCCTGTACAGTTTTCCTTCCTTTGCAAGGGCTTCTAATAACTCGTCGATATGCATTACTTCGATTCCTTCTTTCTCGCCCTCTTCCTTTAACATGCTACCACAACCAGGACAGGCTGTTATTATGGTGTCATAACCTGCTCGCAGTGTTGACTTAAAAACCTTCTCTCTCTGCTTGATCCCCAATTCATAGTCACCGGACCTCATAACCGGTGCTCCACAACACCCGATATTGGGAAGTACCTCCCATTCTATACCGTACTTGTCAAGTAAGAACCGAGTTGCAAACCTTAGTCCCACCATACGGCGTGACATCGTACAACCTTCAAAAAATATTGCCTTATTTGGTATCATCTTAAATTACTCCGCTTCCACTGCCTTCTCATTAGATGTGTCAAGGTCTAGGCCAATACGTTTTCCGTATCCATTTACATGCTTGCGAATATCATCAGCCTGTGACTCGATTGTTGGTACTGACATGTCCTCAGAGTAAGGATTACCGTATTTTCCTACCCTTTCAATTATCCTTTTATGTCCTGTCAACTGCCCAAGTCCGCTCTCTGCAAGGCTTTTTCTGAATCCAATCATCATATGTTCAACATTAAGCCCTCTTGGACATGCAACAGAGCAACTCATGCATGACGTACAGGAGTACAAATGCTCATCTGCTGCTCGTTGCCTATGATCTACTCTTGCGGTCTTCATTATGCCATGGGGACCCATATAATCTGTCCCTTTAGCTTCCCTTACCGGACATACTGCTACACACTGTTGACAGTCCATACACAAGACGGTCTCCCCATATCCACGTGCTGAACCGAATAGCAGTATGAAGAGAGGGCCTAACGCAAGAATCGCACTGATCGAAGAAAACAACGCCAAACTTTCCCACAATACTAACATATACCTTTCTCCTCTATGATCATTTATTGATGTAAAGATTAACTTAAGCCTTTCTAATTTACTGAATAGCACCTAAAGGCACAGATTGTATAAGTGTTACTATATGGCTTTTTAGGCGATTAACCCTCGAATTGGAGCCTAGGGATGGATAAAGATTTAAATAAGTATGACTGATATGACAGACGGCTATGTATCTGGGAACTTCAAAAGGGGTATAAAATGTATTATCAGGATAGATGTGAGGTCTGTGGGACATGCTTTTTTGATTGCCCTGTAGTTGATTTTGACTTAGAAACTTCGAAAAAAGAGATGATTGCGTTAAGATCGGATGAGAAAGCCTCTATTCTTAAGGAATGCGCCTCTTGTTTCACCTGCAACATAGTATGTCCAAAAGAAGCAAATCCGATGGATTTAATCGCTTCTTTCAGAAAAGAAGATTATGAAAGAGACGGCCTTCCCGGAATTGCCAGGTTGACGATACCAAAATACCCAAACAATATGTATGGTCTTGCTTCAGGGCTTTTTTCAGAGGAGGAAAAAGAGGTCTTACATAAGTGGGAGAATCCGGAGCCGAATAGTGAACTGGTACTTCCGGGTTGTGCAGTGAGCTATATGACGCAGTACCTGTCTAATACCAGCCTATTTGATGGATATTCGTTTGCAGGCGGAATGGATTTCTGCTGTGGTGAAGTGTTTTACCAGATGGGTTACCTTGATAAGTTCAATGAGGTGGGTGAAGAACTCAGAGAGAGGTTCAGTCGTCTGGGTGTTGAAAGGCTCATAACTATGTGTGTCGGGTGTTATCATGCGTACAATCGCCACCCTGAGATCATAAAAAATTTTGAGGTGATTCATTATCTCGATCTGGTCTTGGATAAACTAAACTCAGGAGAACTTAAACTTGAAAAGAAGCTTGATATGACCGTCACATATCACGATCCCTGCACATGCAAAGAGTTTAGGAACATGATCGAGACACCGAGAAAGATTATGGATCTCCTCGGAGTGACAGTCATTGAGATGGAACATAACAAAGAGAAGGCGCTCTGCTGTGGTATGGGTGCTGGCGCAGGTTCTTTTAATATGCAAAGGATTCAAGAGATTGCAAACAAACGCGCTGATGAAGCAGCGATGACGAATACAGAATATCTTGTAACCACATGTGGTGGATGCAGTATGAGTCTCAGTGGTTACTTGAGAAAGAGGGGGATACGTACCTATCGTCTCATTGAGTTGATCCAGATGGCACTGGGTGAGGAGATTGCAAAGAATAGAGGGGAGAAATCGAAGAGGATACAGAGCAATATGATGGAAAAAGTGATGAGGTCGAAGGAGTTCAGAGGAAAGTTTAGGATTTGATGGATATGAGTGAGAATGAGAAAGCTGAGATTGGAATCATTGGCGGTAGCGGTGTATACGATCCGTCGATGTTGAGTGAAATGGAATCAATAGAACTTATTACGCCTTTCGGAGCACCTTCCGGTCCGATAACCGTAGGAATTGTTGGTGACAGAAAGGTAGCGTTCCTGCCGAGGCATGGTGTTGGGCATCACATCTCACCGAGTGAGTTGAACTCGAGGGCAAATATTTATGCCCTTAAAGAGCTCGGTGTAAAACAGATAATCTCTGCTGCTGCTGTCGGTAGCCTAAAAGAAGAGAAAAAACCACTGGATATTGTTATACCTGATCAGATATACGATCGCACAAAGAGGCTAGGAACCTTCTTTGAGGGCGGAATAGTTGCCCACATAGGAATTGCCGATCCGTTCTGTAGCAGGTTATCGGCTCTACTCTATGATGTTGCAAGTGGGAAGGGTTTTTCGGTTCATAATGGTGGTACTTATGTTTGCATCGAGGGACCACAATTCTCAACACGTGCGGAATCATTTGCGTATAGACAGCTGGGATTTGATATAATCGGAATGACAGCAGTTCCTGAGGCAAAACTGGCAAGAGAAGCGGAGATCTGTTACGGTACAATTGCTACTGTTACTGATTATGATGTGTGGAAGGATGAAGAAGTTGGCATCGAGATGGTCATAGCAAACGTTCAGAAGAATGAACTTGCAGTAAAGGAGATAATCGCAAATGTCATTCCGAAGATGGATATTGAGAGTAGCTGTGGATGCCAGACAGCCCTTGAGAGTGCTATCGTCACCGATAGAAGCTTAATTCCTAAAGATACAAGGAAAAAATTGGATCTTCTGATCCATAAGTACATTTGACGTATTTTATATTTTTAAACGTCTTTTTTTCTTTTTTTTGTTGTTAAGTACTAACCTATTAACCCGTTCTGTACACCTAGTACTCCCTCAAAAGCAGAAACTTATTGATCTCAACCATATTATATTTATTTAACTGCGGATTTTTGGAGGAAAAATATGAGTAGTAAAAAAAAATACGGTTACGCTGGAAGATTGTTATTTGTCAATCTTTCGGATGGCAAGATAAGCACAGTGGAACCGGATGAATCGCTATATAGACAGTACCTTGGCGGATATGGTATAGGTGCTAAGATTTTATTTGAAATGCTGAAACCAGGTACAGATCCACTAGGTGAAGAGAACATCTTATCATTTCTTCCAGGCCTTCTAAGTGCCACAAATACTCCATTTTCAGGTAGATACATGATAGCATGTAAATCGCCTCTTACCGGTACATGGGGGGATTCGAATTCAGGTGGTTTCTTCGGACCCAACCTGAAGAAGGCCGGTTATGATGGTGTTTTTGTTCAAGGTAAATCTGAAGAGCCTGTTTACATCTCGATAAATAACGATGGTGTAGAGATCAGAGATGCAAAAAAGATCTGGGGAAATGACTGCTTTGATACTGAGGACCTTGTAAAGAAAGAAATAGACGATCCGAAAGCAAGGGTTGCGTGTATAGGATCCCCCGGTGAAAAACTCTCACTGATATCTTCGATAATGAATGATAAGGGAAGGGCAGCAGCCAGATCCGGTGTTGGTGCAGTGATGGGTTCAAAGAACTTGAAGGCTATTGCTGTAAATGGAAATCAGAAACCGGCGATAGCAAATCCTGAAGAGTTCAAAAAGATAAAGGAAGACTTATTGAGTATATTGAAGGCCAAACCTTCGAGGATGTCAAAGATACTCGGACCTATAATGCAACCGCTCATGCCGATGATGTTGAAAAGGGGGATTTTCATGGCACCTGATGTCGGTACGATGGTAGAGATGTTCGGTAAGATGGGAACATCAGGGATGGCTTCTGTCTCTTCACAATGTGGCGATGCCCCTATCAAGAACTGGAGCGGTATCGGGTATCGTGACTTCCCTATGCAGAGCAAGGCGAGTAGGATAAGTGATGATGCTCTCGATAAATATAAAGTTAAGAAGTATGCATGCCAGGCGTGCCCATTAGGCTGTGGTGCAATAATGAAACTGGATGGTGCGAAGTACTCTTACGAAGAGGACCACAGACCGGAGTATGAGAATATCGCTGCTATCGGTATGATGAATCTGATGGATGATACTGAGGCATTTATGAAATGTAACGAGATCTGTAACAGAAATGGCCTCGATACGATATCATCCGGTTCAACAATATCCTTTGCAATCGAATGTTACGAGAACGGGATACTGACTGACGAGGATACCGGCGGGCTAAAGCTCAACTGGGGAAATGCCGACGCAATCGTAACACTCTTGGAGCAGATAAAGAACAGAGAAGGACTTGGAGATATACTCGCTGAAGGATCTAAGAGGGCATCTGAGAAGATCGGTAAAGGCTCTGAAAAGTATGCGATGCAGGTGGGTGGGCAGGAGGTTTCTATGCACGACCCACGGTTGAACCCTAGCTTCGGAACGACTTATCTGACCGATCCGACACCTGGAAGGCATACTGCTGGTGGAGCAGGCTTCATCGAATGGGGTATGATGGGACTTCCTGTTACAGGACTCGAAACACCCAAGCTTGAGCGATATGCATACACCGGAAAAGGTGAAGTCCAGGCACTATCAAGCAATCTCGCACAGCTAACAAACTGTCTCGGACTATGTATATTCTCGGGACTTCTTGGCCCGATGCCTTATGTCGAGATCGTAAATGCGGTTACAGGGTGGGATACTACGCTTGAAGAGCTTATAATGACTGGTGAAAGGATACAGACACTCAGACAGGCTTTCAACGCAAGAGAAGGTATTTCTGCTTCAAAGTTCTCTATTCCGGATAGGATACTTGGAAAACCCCCACTTGAGTCAGGACCCACAGGAAACGTCACAATTGATATCGAGACTCTGGGGCGGGACTATTACAAGGTGATGAGATGGGACTGGGATACTGGAAAACCTGAAAAAGAGAGACTACTTGAGCTCGGTCTGGGCGAGGTTGTAGAAGAACTGTACTGAAGAGCAGAAGAGAATGAAGATCTCAGTAGAGATTCATGGATTCCTGGAACATAGGACGATAAATCTTAAAAGGGATTTCAGGATCAAAGAAGGAGGCACTGTCAAAGATGCGCTGGTGAAGATCGGAAAGAAGATAAAGATCGATCTACCACTGCTTCTGACGAAAGTAAGTCCAGTCGTCATGGTCAATAACGAGAGGTTAGATCTTCCGGAAGGCTTCACAAGAACGCTCTCGGAAGGAGACGAGATAGTGATACTTCAGCCCTTGGCAGGAGGTTGATCCACCCAGACAAAAAAGAGATATAAGATGAGGCGGTCTTAAGTAATTGCCACACCTGAAGAGAAGACCGCCTCGATTGCCCCCTAGGAACCCTATATGTCCCTTGAAGAGAAGGAATTGAAGATAACACATAACGATTCTGAACTGAATATCAGTTACTTACTTCGAGCAGGAGATAAGGAAGTTATACTTTTCCTTCATGGTTTGGGGTGCTCAAAATATGATTTTACAGCGGCTGATGATGTGGAAAGGCTGAAGGGGCATAGACTTGTATTATTCGACTTTCCAGGCTGTGGTACCTCTCCATATCCTTTCGATCTGAATCTCGGAATGGATGATCTTGTAGAGATAACCCACAAGGTTACATCCGAACTGGATCTTGAGAATGTTGTTCTGATTGGCCATAGTATGGGCGGGCTAGTTTCGTTGCTATATGCTGGAAAATATGAAGAGAATGTTAAGGCAATCATAAATGTTGAAGGAAATCTTGTTAGTGAGAACAGTAACATCTCCCGCAAGGTGGCAAAAATAAGCTTTGAGCAGTTCAGTGAACATGTATTCCCAAAGTTACACGAGAAGCTTCTTGCAACAGAAAATACCGGTTTTATTAGGCACGCAGAGATACTGAGAAAGTACTCCTCACCAAGAGCATTCTATGATTACTCCCCCTCGCTTATGAGGTACTCAGATAATAAAGGACTGATTGAGAGATACATCCGACTAGAAGTTCCCACCCTCTATCTATATGGCTCTGAGAATAGCGATTTGTCGTATATCCCACGGCTAGTTGATTCCGGTTGCGAGGTTGCAAAGATATCTAACAGTAATCACTTTCCATTTTATGATAATCCATTTGAGTTTTACAAAGTCGCATCCGAATTTATAAATGGGCTCTCAATTCGATTTTAAAAAGATTTTCTCTCCACTAGCATCTCTTCGATATTTTCCGAACTCACTTCCGATGAGTTGGTCTCCTCTGAAGATCGGTCCTTCTTTGCATGCACGAAGGCCACTGGGATCGATGCAACATGAGCCGCATAGCCCCACAGCACATTTAATGTACCGTTCTATGCTCAGCTGAAGTTTACTTAGAATCTCAAGATCTCCTGATATCCTCATGACCTCTGACATCATAAGTTCGGGCCCACAGGTATAGATCTGATCGAAGCCGTCAAGATCAACATCACCAAGAATATCTGTTACAAGCCCTTTGCGCCCTTTTGATCCGTCATCAGTTGAGATTAGAAGATCTCCTGCTTCTTCAAATCGGTCAAGAAAAAGTAGCTCAGAACTCCTCATTGCACCAACTATTGTGGTTACCTCGCATCCTTTCTCTTTTGCAGACTCTGCAAGATAAGCAAGTGGCGCTGCACCCATCCCGCCGGCTATTATCGCAATCGAACCTTTCACAAGTTCAAAACCATTTCCAAAAGGACCTCTCAAACCCAGGCGATCCCCTGCTTGGTACTTATGAAGTGCCGAGGATGCATCACCAACACGTTGAACCGTGATACTATCTTTTGACGAAAGCGACATCGGGATATCATCAACGCCCCTTACCCAGACCATCATATACTGTCCGGGAGATGGCTTTTCTTGCCATGGTGTCTTCAGTCTGAATGTTTTTGCCAAATCGGACTCGAAAAGAACCTCAATAATCTCTGTGTCCATAACCTTCATGTTCAGACCTCGTGTGCTAGGCCGGTGATATCCTCAAGGGATAGACCCTTCGACTCGATGAATTTAAAAATACCATCTCCAACTTCCCGTAATACCTCAATACTTCCATTAAGTGCAGAACCTATCTGGACTGCACTAGCCCCTGCCATAATCAGCTCAATTGCATCCTCTGCACAATATATTCCACCAACTCCTATTACAGGGATCTCCAAACTCTCATAGAGGTCATAAATGCACTTAACAGCAATAGGTCTTATGCAAGGACCTGATAGACCTCCAAATTTGTTGCTGAGTATTGGTCTACCACTACCTATGTCAATTGCCATCCCCCTGACTGTGTTTATGGCAACTACGGCATCTGCACCACCTGATTGTGCAGCAACTCCAATTTCTGTTATATCTGTGATATTCGGGGTAAGCTTTGCCCAGACAGGCACGCTAACTGCGTCCTTCACTGAACTCACAATCATCTCAACGAGCTTCGGATCAGTTCCGATCTCTGCTCCAAAACCCTTTGCATGAGGACAGCTCAGGTTCAGCTCAAACGCATCGGCACAGGAAAGCCCCTCGGCAACCTCAACAAATTCGCCCGCATCCTTTCCGAAGATACTTGCAACTACGGGAACCTCACCCTTTGCTTGGGAAATCTCAGCTGCAAATTCTCCATATGAAGGATTTGAGAGTCCCACCGCATTCAAAAAGCCACAATCTGTTTCTACAATTACCG